>NZ_JYDF01000036.1:0-69177 GCF_003263525.1 Rahnella sp. NRRL B-41462
TAAGTGACCGGCATTACGCCATTTGGCGTCTTTTTTATGAACATCTCAGGCTGTTAATAAATAACTTTATGCCCGTAACTGGCAAGAATATTTTTCACTCTTTCCATGATCTCTTTGGTGGGCGGATTTACGCCATCCAGACCGTATTTCTCACCCATTGCCGTCCATTTATGTTTGCCCAACTCATGGTATGGCAGCAGTTCGATCTTCTCGATGTTAGTCATATCTTTGGTGAACTCACCCAGCTTATGCGCGGAGTCATCATCATCAGACCAGCCCGGCACCACGACATAACGGATCCAGGTGCGCTGATTACGTTTTGCCAGATAGCGGGCAAAGTCCAGAGTGCGGTGGTTGGACACGCCCACCAGATTCTGGTGAATGTCATCATTCATCTGCTTGAGATCAAGCATGACCAGATCAGAGACATCCAATAATTCGTCGATCACCGGATCATAACGGCGGACAAAACCGTTGGTATCCAGGCAAGTGTTGATCCCTTCTTTCTGGCAGGCGCGGAACCAGTCACGCACAAACTCTGCCTGAAGAATGGCTTCGCCACCAGAGGCTGTTACACCACCGCCGGAAGCATTCATGAAGTGACGATACGTCACGACTTCTTTCATTAAATCATCAACATTGATCTCTTTTCCGCCATGTGTATCCCAGGTATCGCGGTTGTGGCAATACATGCAACGCATCAGGCAACCCTGGAAGAAAACAATGAAACGGATACCTGGGCCGTCAACGGTGCCACAGGATTCATATGAGTGGATGCGACCTTGAACTGACATTGCGGGTTATTCTCCATAGTGACCAATAAATAGCAGTCTACATGTGCGGATGCTGGCCTGGCAGAGATAAACTGGAAACCACAGGTTTATGATACCAGACAATCAATAAGGTTGATTGTCAGCAATGGCGGTACTGCTTTGCCAGAAGTCCACAACGTATAGCGCTCTGGCAAAACAGACTGTCGTACAGACAGTGCGGGCAGGGAGGGATGAAACAAAGGCTCCACATTGTGGAGCCTTTTTTATCAGACCAGATTACAAGGTTGAATTATTACAGGGACTTGGTGAAAGTACGGGTAATAACGTCTTGTTGCTGTTCTTTAGTCAGTGAGTTGAAACGCACTGCGTAGCCAGAAACACGAATGGTCAGCTGAGGATAGTTTTCAGGATGTTCCATCGCATCTAACAGCATTTCACGGTTCATGACGTTCACGTTCAGGTGTTGACCACCTTCGATGGACGCTTCGTGGTGGAAGTAACCATCCATCAGACCCGCAAGGTTGGCTTTACGCACATCATCGTCTTTACCCAGCGCATTTGGCACGATAGAGAAGGTATAAGAAATACCATCTTTCGCGTAAGCAAACGGCAGTTTAGCAACGGAGGTCAGAGAGGCAACCGCACCTTTCTGGTCACGACCGTGCATTGGGTTAGCACCCGGCCCAAACGGAGCACCAGCACGACGACCATCTGGAGTGTTACCTGTTTTCTTACCATAAACCACGTTAGAGGTGATGGTCAGAACAGACTGAGTTGCTACAGCGCCACGGTAGGTACGCAGTTTCTGAATTTTCTTCATGAAACGTTCTACCAGGTCACAAGCGATGTCATCTACGCGAGAATCGTTGTTACCGAACTGTGGATACTCACCTTCAATTTTGAAGTCTACAGCCAGGCCGTCTTCGTCACGGATGGTGCTAACTTTTGCATATTTGATAGCAGACAGGGAGTCAGCAGCAACAGACAAACCTGCGATACCACATGCCATGGTGCGATAAACATCGCGGTCATGCAGAGCCATCAGCGATGCTTCGTAGCTGTATTTGTCATGCATGTAGTGAATGATATTCAGCGCAGTCACGTACTGTTTAGCCAACCAGTCCATGAAGTGATCCATGCGATCCATGACTTTATCAAAGGTCAGCACTTCATCCATCATTGGTGCTTCTTTAGGACCAACCTGGATTTTCATTTTTTCATCAACGCCGCCGTTGATTGCGTACAACATGGTTTTCGCCAGGTTTGCACGAGCGCCGAAGAACTGCATTTGTTTACCCACAACCATTGGGCTCACACAACAAGCGATAGCATAGTCATCGTTGTTGAAATCAGGACGCATCAGATCATCGTTCTCATACTGTACAGATGAGGTATCGATAGACACTTTCGCTGCGTACTTTTTGAAGTTCATTGGCAGCTTTTCTGACCACAGAATGGTCATATTTGGCTCTGGTGAAGGTCCCATGGTGTACAGGGTATTCAGGAAGCGGAAGCTGTTTTTGGTAACCAGAGTACGACCATCAACACCCATACCTGCCAGGGATTCTGTCGCCCAGATTGGGTCACCGGAGAACAATTCATCATATTCAGGGGTACGCAGGAAACGCACCATACGCAGTTTCATAACCAGATGGTCAATCAGTTCCTGAGCTTGTTCTTCGTTCAGTTTGCCTGCTTTGATATCACGTTCGATGTACACGTCAAGGAAAGTAGAGACGCGGCCAAAGGACATCGCAGCACCGTTCTGAGATTTAACGGCAGCCAGGTAACCGAAGTAAGTCCACTGAACAGCTTCTTGTGCAGTTGTTGCAGGACCAGAGATATCGCAGCCATATTTAGCCGCCATTTCTTTAATCTGACCCAGAGCACGGTGTTGTTCTGAGATTTCTTCACGCAACTGGATGGTCATTTCCAGGTTTACGCCATTTTCCAGGTCGTCTTGCAGAGACTGGAATTGTGTGTATTTGTCGGCCATCAGGAAGTCGATACCATACAGCGCGACGCGACGGTAGTCACCGATGATACGGCCACGACCATAGGCATCTGGCAGACCGGTCAGCACACCAGATTTGCGGCAGTTCAGGATGTCTTTAGTGTAAACATCGAAAACACCCTGGTTGTGGGTTTTGCGGTAATCAGTGAAGACTTTTTTCAGTGCCGGATCCAGTTCACGACCGTAAACTTTACATGAACCTTCCACCATTTTGATGCCGCCGAAAGGGATCAGGGCACGTTTCAATGGCGCGTCAGTTTGCAGACCAACGATGGTTTCCAATGATTTGTTGATGTAGCCGGCATCGTGAGAGGTGATGGTAGAGGCAACGTCGGTATCGAAATCTACTGGAGCCTTAGTACGGTTCTCCAGTTTGATACCATCCATTACTTTATCCCACAGGGTGGTTGTCGCTTGGGTAGCGCCAGCCAGGAAGGACTCATCACCTTCATACGGTGTGTAGTTCTTCTGAATGAAGTCACGGACGTTTACGCCATTCTGCCATTCACCAGCACTAAAACCCTGCCATGCGTTGGTCAATTTTTCATTGAGCTTGGACATTTTGCACCTACCTTCTAATTTGGATTTCTTTAAAAATCACGTGTAAAACTGTCGTAACAAGACTGCCACATTGTTTCAGTGGTGTTTCTCATCGCGAAGATATATGACCCAGTACGTTAACCCTACCAGCAAACCACCCCCAATGATGTTACCGATGGTCACAGGGATGAGATTGTCTATGATAAAGTTAGGGATATTCAGCTCTGCGAATTGTGCCGGTGTTGCCCCGACAGCCTGCCAGAATTCTGGTGTCGCAAAATTTTTCACTACGATGCCTAAAGGGATCATGAACATGTTAGCAATGCTGTGTTCAAAGCCGCTGGCGACAAACATGCCGACCGGTAAAATCATAGCGAACATTTTATCCATCAGACTGCGGCCGGAGTAACTCATCCATACCGCCAGGCAAACCATCAGGTTTGCGAGGATCCCCAGACATACGGCTTCGATAAATGTGTGATGCATTTTATGATCAGCAGTTTGCAGAACGTTCAGTCCCCACAAACCGTTATCAACCATGTATTCACCGGAGAACCAAATCAGAGCCACAAAGAATAAGCAGCCGACCAGGTTACCAATATAGACATTGACCCAGTTGCACGCCAATTGCCCCCAGGTGATTCGACCGCTGGCTTTCGCAATGACGATAAGTACAGTGGACGTGAACAGGTCCGCACCACATACGACAACCAGCATAAGACCCAGAGAGAAGCAGATGCCTCCAACCAGTTTTGCAAGGCCATAAGGGACGGTACCGGTGCCTGTAGTGGCGGTGATATAAAAAGCAAAAGCAATAGAAATAAAGACGCCAGCAGTAATGGCTAAAAAGAATGTTTTTAACGGCTGTTTGGTGGCTTTATAAACGCCAGCATCTTCAGCAATTTTCGCTGTCGCGGCGGGTAAAATGAGATCGAAGGGGTTGTCAGCTTTCACATTAACTCTCTTATTCAGGGCTATGCACTGCGCAACGAGATACTAGCAAAGCAGTATAACGTAAAAATTGACGTGGATCATATGAGGGGGTTTTTGGTGGTTTTTAATGGACTGCCAAAGGGGTGGTTTTATGGGTAATTAATTGAAAATAAACGAATAAAAAGATTTTAATTTTTGCAAATAAAGTTGAGAAAGCAAGCGTTTATTTTCAGATTTCAGTTAATACAAAGGATTCAGTGTTAATAAATATCGTTATTTTGATTTTATAAATTTCACTTTCAATTAACTTATAAAATAATTGCTATATTTTTCTCGCAAAAATGACAAGCGGGTATTATTTCGCGCGGAATTACACGTCATTTTGATGGTCGAGTCAAACTTTTGCGGACAAATACAGCAGCAGAAGCTTAGGATTTATAGTGAACTGATAGCGAATTTATAAACAAAAAAACCGACAGGAAATCCCGTCGGTTTTAATCGCTTCAAAGTGTCAGTGAATCAGGCTTTCGACCAGTGACGACGTTTGGCGACTTGCAGCTTTTCGTATGCACCAAGCAGCGCCTGATGGGCTGGCAAGGCCTTCAGCTCAGGGTCGACTGCAAACAGACTGTGGAAACGGACTTCTCCACTGATGGCCGCCGAAGCATCCTCAACTGCTTTCTGACCATACATTTTCACGAAAGCGTTGTAGTACTGGGCTGGCTCGCGATCTTCTTCCAGAGACAACTGGAGCAGGGTTTGCAGGCAACGGTAATAGTTGTTGCGCTCATCGCTGTACACCGAGGAATTGAACTCATGCGCCCATTCAGCCCAGGTCAGCGCCTGATCCAAATCACCACCGGCAAGAGCCAGCATAGATTTCAGCTCACCGACACGCAGCGTGTACCAGCCGTTGTCTTTGCCGCTGGCGATCCCCAGCAGTTCGCGAACGCGGGTAAAGTCATCCAGACCTTCATCGTCGAGTTGAGTGATCATCTCAAGATAGGTTTCTTTTGGCAGATCGCTGCCCGGCAACGCCAGCAGTTGATCACGCAAATGCGCGCCCATGCTGTTATTCGCCAGCAATAAATCTTCGGCAGGATAAATGTCAGACATGCCCGGAACGATAATGCGGCAGGCGTATACATCCAGATGTTCGTAATCGGCGATATACACTTCAGCATCTTCTTTATCAAAGATAGCCATCAGTGTCGCAAATTCTTCTTCAGTGGTACCGCTGAAACTCCAGTCTGCAAACGGATAGTCTGCGTCTTGTTTGAACATATCCCATGAAATCAGACCGCTTGAGTCGATGAAATGGGTTTCAAGGTTAGCGTGTTCAGCCACTTCTTCGTCGTCAAAAGTAGGCGCCGTGAAGACATCCAGGTCTTTCAGACTGCGGCCTTGCAACAGTTCCGTCACGGTACGTTCCAGTGCGACGCCAAAATCAGGGTGTGCACCAAAGGACGCGAAACAGGTCCCGTTCGCCGGGTTGAACAGAACCACGCAAATGACCGGATAATTGCCGCCCAGCGAGGCGTCATAAGAAAGAATAGGGAAACCTTCTTCTTCCAGTTTGGCAATGGCTTCAACCACTCCAGGATAGCGTGCCAGAACCTCAACAGGGATTTCAGGCAGGCTGATGGATTCTGCAATGATGCGGTTTTTGACATAACGCTCGAAGACTTCTGACAGCCCCTGAACCCGCGCTTCATTGGCGGTGTTACCCGCGGACATCCCGTTGGAAACGTACAGGTTGCCGATGATGTTCATCGGAATATAGACGGTTTGCAGATCGGACTGACGGGTAAATGGCAGAGCGCAGATACCACGATCAGGATTGCCTGATTGCAGGTCGATCAGATCACGGGCAACCAGTTCTTTATCGGCATCATAAAATGCGTGCAGGCGCTCATCCAGGATCCCGGCGGGCAGACTGTCGTCTTCCGGAAGCGGGAACCACTTCTCATTCGGATAATGAACGAAATCGCCATTAGCGATTTCTTTGCCCAGATAGAAATCAGCGAAGAAATAGTTAGTCGACAGGCGCTCAAAATATTCACCCAAAGCAGAAGCCAGTGCGGCTTTTTTGCTGGCGCCTTTACCGTTGGTGAAGCACAGCGGGCAGTCGCGATCGCGAATGTGCACTGACCAGACGTGGGGAACCGGATTCAGCCACGAAGCTTCTTCGATATTAAAGCCGAGATCGGTGAGTTTTTGTTGGAAGCGGGAAATGGAGTCTTCCAGCGCCGCGTCTTTACCAGGAATAAAAGTTTGGGTCATTGAGTTCACTTTTGAGCGTGCTAAAAACGTGCAATGATACGGGGTTTTGCACATTAGCTCCATGTATTCGTGTTAAGAATGTAATCGCTGTGTGAAGTCAAAGGCTTGAGTTTGAACACGCTGTTATACCGTGTGAAATTTGACGGTGCTTACACATATTATTCCGAAAAATCAGGGTTAAAAGGAGGAATGAACCTTGTGATCAACATCTCATCGCTGTTTATCAGGTCGTCATCAATAACCGTTGCAGACTGCTTGTCTCGGATGATAAAACCGTTAAATTAGTGACTACTATGTGACTGTCTCAGAGAAGTGGTGAGGGGAAATGACTCAGGTTTATAATTTTAGTGCAGGTCCGGCAATGATCCCGGCTGAAGTATTGCGTCGTGCGGAACAGGAACTTTGTAACTGGCACGGACTGGGTACATCGGTGATGGAAATCAGTCACCGTAGTAAGGAATTTATCCAGGTTGCTGAAGAATCCGAAAAGGATATCCGTGACCTGCTCAATATTCCCTCGAACTATAAAGTGCTGTTCTGCCATGGCGGCGCCCGTGCGCAATTTGCTGCTGTGCCAATGAACCTTTTGGGTGAAAAATCCTCCGCTGATTATATTGATGGTGGCTATTGGGCACACAGCGCAGTTAAAGAAGCCCAAAAATATTGCACGCCAAACGTGATTGATGTCACCACTACGATTGATGGTAAGCGTGGCATTCTGCCGATGAGCGAATGGAAACTGAGTGCAGATTCTGCCTACGTTCATTATTGCCCGAATGAAACTATCGATGGTATCGCTATTGATGAAATGCCTGATTTTGGCGACAAAATCGTGGTAGCAGATTATTCATCCTGCATTCTTTCCCGCCCGATTGACGTCAGCCGTTTTGGGGTGATTTATGCTGGCGCGCAGAAAAATATCGGTCCTGCGGGTCTGACCCTGGTTATCGTTCGTGATGATCTGCTGGGCAAAGCGCGCACTGAATTGCCTTCTATCCTCGATTATACCGTGCTGGCTGAGAACGACTCTATGTTCAATACCCCGCCGACCTTTGCATGGTATCTGTCAGGTATGGTATTCAAGTGGCTGAAAGAGCAGGGCGGTCTGCGCGAAATGGAAAAGCGCAATCGTGCAAAAGCCGAACTTTTGTATGGCGCAATCGATCGCACCGGCTTCTATCGTAACCCTGTGGTGGCGGCTAACCGTTCGTGGATGAACGTTCCTTTCCAGATGGCAGATGCCTCGCTGGATAAACTGTTCCTTGATCAGGCACAGGAAGCCGGTCTGCATGCACTAAAAGGCCACCGCGTGGCTGGCGGTATGCGCGCATCTATTTATAATGCAATGCCGATTGAAGGCGTAAAAGCCCTGACCGACTTTATGGCGGAGTTCGAAAAACGTCACGGTTAAGTGTGCTGGCTTTCAGGCTCGCAGAATGCTTCATTGAGAAGCCTTAAAAATGACCCCGGCGCAATGTCCGGGGTCATTTTATGAAAAGAAGAATTGGAGAAAGAGTGGAATCCCTGACATTACAACCCGTTGCGCTGGTTAACGGCAGCATCAATTTACCTGGCTCAAAAAGTGTTTCTAACCGCGCACTTTTACTGGCTGCTTTTGCACAGGGTACTACCCGCCTGACTAACCTGCTCGACAGCGATGATGTGCGTCATATGTTGACAGCACTGACTCAACTGGGTGTCACGCATCGTTTATCTGCATCCCGCACCGAGTGTGAAATCGATGGTCTGGGCACGGCTTTTTCCAATGCTAAAGGTCTGGAACTGTTTCTTGGGAATGCAGGAACCGCAATGCGTCCGCTGGCGGCAGCATTATGCCTGGGCGAACAGGATGTTGTACTGACCGGTGAGCCGCGCATGAAAGAGCGCCCGATCGGACATCTGGTTGATGCGCTTCGTCAGGGCGGTGCGCAGATTGATTATCTGGAGCAGGAAAACTATCCGCCTTTGCGCCTGCAGGGTGGATTTAGTGGCGGTGACGTCAGTGTTGATGGCAGTGTTTCCAGCCAGTTTCTGACAGCGTTATTGATGACAGCTCCGCTGGCAGATAACGATACAACCATTCAGATTAAAGGTGATCTGGTTTCCAAACCTTATATCGATATCACGCTGAACCTGATGAAAACCTTTGGTATTGAAGTGGAAAACCACGAGTACCAGAGATTTAGCATCAAAGGACGTCAGCATTATGTGTCTCCGGGAGCATATCTGGTCGAAGGTGATGCCTCTTCAGCATCCTATTTCCTGGCCGCTGCGGCGATCAAGGGCGGTACGGTTCGTGTGACCGGAATCGGCAAAAACAGCATGCAGGGCGATATTCGTTTTGCAGACGTGCTGGAAAAAATGGGTGCTACTATTCACTGGGCTGATGATTATATCGAATGTACCCGCGGTGAACTGAACGGCATTGACATGGACATGAACCATATTCCTGATGCAGCAATGACCATTGCTACCGCTGCCTTGTTTGCTGAAGGCCCGACAACGTTGCGTAATATTTACAACTGGCGTGTTAAAGAGACCGATCGCCTGACGGCGATGGCGACTGAGCTGCGTAAAGTCGGTGCAACAGTGGAAGAGGGCGAAGATTACATTCGTATTGATCCGCCTCAATCGCTGAAATTTGCCGAAATTGGCACCTATAATGATCACCGCATGGCGATGTGTTTCTCGCTGGTGGCGTTATCCGATACGCCGGTGACCATTCTTGATCCGAAGTGTACCGCAAAAACGTTCCCGGACTATTTTGACCGTCTGGCGGCAATCAGCACACTGGCATAGTTTTTCACTTGGTTGCCCGTGTATGAACGGACATCCCTGATGTCCGTTTTTTTGTTTTCAGGCTCAGAACCGTCCGCTTTTTAGCCAACTGAAAAATGTGGGGTAACAGTTGCAGTGAAGGCAGCGTATAATGCCGCTCCTGAATTAGTCCTGTGAGGCTAATGAAGCGGGCATACCCCACCGAAAGGAGACAAAAATGACGGCTTTAGCCCCGGTAATCACCGTTGATGGGCCAAGTGGTGCAGGTAAAGGTACGTTGTGTAAAGCGTTGGCCGAAGCCTTTAACTGGCATCTGTTGGATTCCGGCGCGATTTACCGCGTTTTGGCGCTGGCGGCTTTGCATCACCAGGTTGATATTGTCTCAGAAGAGGCGCTAGTTCCGCTTGCCGCACATCTCGACGTTCGTTTTGTGGCTCAGGATGGGCAGTTGCACGTTATTTTAGAAGGTGAGGATGTTACCCATGAAATCCGCACCGAAACGGTAGGCAATACTGCGTCTCAGGCGGCGGCATTTCCCCGAGTTCGTGAAGCATTATTGCGCCGGCAGCGCGCATTCCGTGATGCACCGGGCCTGATTGCGGATGGTCGTGACATGGGGACGGTGGTTTTCCCTGATGCACCGGTGAAGATATTTCTGGATGCCAGTTCGGAAGAACGTGCAAACAGAAGAATGCTACAGTTGCAGGAAAAAGGCTTTAGTGTTAACTTTGAACGGCTTTTAGCCGAGATCAAAGAGCGCGATGACCGTGATCGTAACAGGCCCGTCGCGCCTTTAGTGGCTGCTTCTGATGCGTTGTTGCTGGATTCAACCAGCATGTCCATCGACGAAGTCATCGAAAAAGCACTGGCTTATGCCACAGAAATTCTAGGATTGCCGCAAAAACAAACCCGGTAATCGAGCCTCACTCTGGTGCTGAAGAATATTCAGTGCCAGTTTTGGCTATAGTTTTTTTTAACCTCGCCGCAAGGATCTGTAGCGGGGCATTTGAAACAACCCCATCCAGCAGGAAGCCAGATGGACGTTAAACTTAAGAACCTAAAGATTATCAACATGACTGAATCTTTTGCTCAACTCTTTGAAGAATCCTTAAAAACAATCGAAACCCGTCCTGGTTCCATCGTTCGTGGTGTTGTTGTGTCTATCGACAAAGATATCGTACTGGTTGACGCCGGTCTGAAATCTGAGTCTGCAATCCCGGCAGAACAATTCAAAAACGCACAGGGCGAACTGGAAATCCAGGTTGGCGACGAAGTTGATGTTGCGCTGGACGCTGTTGAAGACGGCTTCGGTGAAACTCTGCTGTCCCGTGAAAAAGCTAAACGTCATGAAGCTTGGATCACGCTGGAAAAAGCTTACGAAGAATCTGCAACTGTTACCGGTGTTATCAACGGTAAAGTTAAAGGCGGTTTCACTGTTGAGCTGAACGGTATTCGTGCGTTCCTGCCAGGCTCACTGGTAGACGTTCGTCCTGTTCGCGACACGCTGCATCTCGAAGGCAAAGATCTTGAGTTCAAAGTCATCAAACTGGACCAGAAACGCAACAACGTTGTTGTTTCCCGTCGTGCAGTAATTGAGTCTGAGAACAGCGCAGAGCGCGATCAACTGCTGGAAAACCTGCAGGAAGGCATGGAAGTTAAAGGTATCGTTAAGAACCTCACTGACTACGGTGCATTCGTTGATCTGGGCGGCGTTGACGGCCTGCTGCACATCACTGACATGGCTTGGAAACGTGTTAAACACCCAAGCGAAATCGTTAATGTTGGCGATGAAATCACTGTTAAAGTTCTTAAATTTGACCGTGAGCGTACCCGTGTATCACTGGGTCTGAAACAACTGGGCGAAGATCCTTGGGTCGCTATCGCTAAACGTTACCCAGAAGGTACTAAACTGACTGGTCGCGTTACCAACCTGACTGATTACGGCTGCTTCGTAGAAATCGAAGAAGGCGTTGAAGGTCTGGTTCACGTTTCTGAAATGGATTGGACTAACAAAAACATCCACCCATCTAAAGTTGTTAACGTGGGCGATGTTGTTGAAGTTATGGTTCTGGATATCGACGAAGAACGTCGTCGTATCTCCCTGGGCCTGAAACAATGCAAAAACAACCCATGGCAGCAATTCGCAGAAACCCACAACAAGAACGACCGCGTTGAAGGTAAAATCAAGTCAATCACTGACTTCGGTATCTTCATTGGTCTGGACGGCGGCATCGACGGCCTGGTTCACCTGTCTGACATCTCCTGGAACGTTGCAGGCGAAGAAGCAGTACGTGAATACAAAAAAGGCGACGAAATCGCAGCTGTGGTACTGCAAGTTGATGCAGAACGTGAACGTATCTCCCTGGGCGTGAAGCAACTGGCTGAAGATCCATTCAATAACTACCTGTCTGTTAACAAGAAAGGTACTATTGTTACTGGTAAAGTTACAGCAGTTGACGCCAAAGGTGCTACAGTTGAATTAGCTGGCGGCGTAGAAGGTTACCTGCGCGCTTCAGAAGCTTCTCGCGACCGTATTGAAGACGCAACTCTGGTTCTGAGCGTTGGTGATGAAGTAGAAGCTAAATTCACCGGTGTTGATCGTAAGAACCGCGTAGTAAGCCTGTCCGTCCGTGCTAAGGACGAAGCAGACGAGAAAGATGCAATCGCTGTTGTTAACAACAAACCAGACGAAAGCAACTTCTCTAGTGCTATGGCTGAAGCGTTCAAAGCGGCAAAAGGCGAGTAATGACGGGGGGCGGCTCAGTCGCCCCGAAACGGTAGTTTAGCTGCAAAGCTTGGAGGTACTATGACCAAGTCTGAACTTATTGAAAGACTTGCTGGCCAGCACTCTCATATCCCGGCGAAAGCTGTTGAGGATGCAGTGAAAGAGATGCTTGAGCATATGGCTGCAACCTTGGCTGATGGTGAACGCATCGAAATCCGTGGGTTTGGCAGTTTTTCTCTTCACTACCGTGCTCCGCGTGTTGGGCGCAACCCTAAAACTGGCGATAAAGTCGAGCTGGACGGCAAGTACGTTCCTCACTTTAAGCCAGGGAAAGAGTTGCGTGATCGCGCGAATATTTACGGCTGAGGCTTTCGCCTGAACGTAAATGTCTGCCTATAGCGAACGTAAAGCGGCACCTCTCGGGGTGCCGTTTTTTTTGCTTTATGACGAATAAGTTCCCCCTCTTTCAGTTGCGATCATAAAATTTTTGCGTAACGTCACGCAGCGTTTTGCTTTCCTGGTTGCTCCTTCTTTGCATGAAAATCATACTCCGGCACGAAAACATGTCTGATGAACGTGAAGGGAGTAAAACATCAAAATTTCACTGGACGAGGCTGCTTTAGCGGTTATTGCAGGGATGTTGCCACTGCTTATTTTTTCCCAACTTCCTTCGGCTATTCATCTGGTCACGCTGTGTCTTTGCGCCTCATGCTGCTTCAGATTTCATCACAAAATATTCAGCCTGATAGCGATCGGCCTGCTGAGTTTCAGTTGGGCCTCGTTTCAGGGCGGTATTCAGCTCGATCAGATTTCAGCGCTTCAGGGCACAAAGCGTCATGTTATCGCCGTGGTAGAGAGTATTAATCTCGGGAGCACCAGCACATCTTCTGTACTCTTCAAAATAGAAAAAGCAGAAGGAAAAATAATTTTCCCGCCGGTCATGTTCCGCACTAAATGGGACAAGACAGAGGGAGAACTGTTAGCGGGCCAGCGCTGGGATATGATCGTCAGTATGCGGCCCGTCCACAGCTTGCTGAATGAAGGCGGATTTGATGCCCAGCGTTGGGCGTTGGCTCAGCATGCACCTCTGACAGCAACTGTCCGTAACAGGCAGCTATTAGATGCCAGAAGTTCGCTTCGTCAGCAATTTATTCAGCGGTTGCAGCAGAAGATGCCACCGATGGAAAATACGCCTGTACTGATTGCACTGGCTTTTGGCGAAAAAGGATTAATACAGGCTGCAGATAAGCTACTGTTACAACAGACTGGCATCGCGCATCTGGTGGCGATATCAGGCCTACATATTGGAATTGCGGCGTTATTTGGATGGTGGCTGGCGCGTGGATTGCAGTATCTGCTGCCGGTAAAACTGATTGACTACCGCTTTCCGTTATTCGTGAGCGGCGTTTTTCTGCTGTTCTATACCTGGCTTTCCGGAGGTAATGCACCTGCGCTGCGTGCAGCGTTTGCGGTGTTGATGTGGATCCTGCTGCGTCTGTTCCGTGTCCGCTGTCATCCGTGCCAGATATGGCTTTGGGTGGTGGCTATGCTTCTGCTGGTCGACCCTATGAATTTATTGTCCGACAGCTTCTGGTTGTCATGCTTCGCGGTGGGGGCTCTGGTTTTCTGGTTCCAGTGGGTGCCTCTTCCTGCAATGTTTCAGCAGGCATGGTATTGGGCATTGTTTCGCTGGGGGCATCTGCAGGTGGGAATGACACTTCTTCTGTTGCCCTTACAGGTCTGGATTTTCCACGGCGTAAACGTCTTCTCGTTTCCGGCCAATATGTGGGCAGTTCCGGTTGTTTCATTGATCACAGTCCCGCTGGTATTACTGGCCTTGTTGACGAACGCCGCGCCCTGCGCATTGATGGATAACGCACAAGCTCTGCTTTGGCAACTGGCGGATGCCACATTGAGATTGGCTTTGTGGGGGGTAAAAGCATTACCGGACGGTTGGATCCCATTGGGTGAGTCATTTCTGGCCGTGAGCCTGATGGGATGGCTGGTGCTTCTGTGCTGGCGGATTTGCCCGTTGAGATATTGCCTTTCACTGTTGCTGTCGCTTTTTGCGATCTCTTCTGTCTGGCTGAACAGAAATCCATCGGAGCGCTGGCGGGTTGATATGCTTGATATCGGACATGGCTTGTCTGTTCTTATCAGCAAAAACGGCCGGGGCATTCTTTATGATACCGGCAACCGTTGGGAAGGGGGCTCAGCCGCTGAACAAAATATTATCCCTTATTTAAATTGGAAGAATATTCAGCTGGAACAGATAATTATCAGTCATAATGACATGGATCACCGGGGCGGTTTGGCCCCGTTACAAAACCGTTATCCTGCCGCCAGCGTTCGTGAAAGTGCTTTGTCGGATCAGCATCATCTGAAATGCATAGCAGGCGAGCAATGGCGCTGGCAGGGGCTGGATTTTAACGTTTTGTGGCCGGATAAAATGTCAGAGGATGCAGGGAATAACGACAGCTGCGTTATCCGCATTGATGACGGTTCATTCAGTTTGCTCCTGACCGGAGATATTGAAACTGAAACAGAAAAAGCGTTAGTCAGGAAGTGGCGGAGCGAACTGCAAGCCACTGTACTTCAGGTTCCTCATCATGGCAGCAATACGTCATCGACACCTCCATTTTTGCGGGCAGTTAAGCCGGTTATCGCACTGGCGTCCGCATCCCGTTTTAATAAATGGCATCTGCCGGCACATAAAGTTGTTAGCAGATACAACAAAGCGCACTATGACTGGCATTCAACGTCTGAATCGGGTCAACTCAGCCTCTTCGTTTTTGATGATTATTGGACAATTAAAGGCTTACGTGAGCAATTAATCCCCCGTTGGTATCACCGCCAGTTTGGAGTATCTACAGATAATGAGTAGAATAGACCGCTATTTCTTTCGATGCTGGTTGATATTGCATGATGAACGATAAAGATCTCTCCACATGGCAGACATTTCGTCGCCTTTGGCCGATGATCACACCTTTTAAAGCCGGGCTGATCGCTGCGGCTATTGCGCTGGTCGCAAACGCTGCCAGTGATACTTTCATGCTGTCTTTGCTGAAGCCTCTGTTGGATGACGGTTTTGGTAAAGCTGACCGCTCGATCCTACTCTGGATGCCATTGGTCGTTATCGGTCTGATGGTTGTGCGTGGGGTCAGTGGCTACATTTCGAGTTACTGCATTTCATGGGTTTCGGGCAAAGTGGTGATGCATATGCGTCGTCGTCTGTTTGGTCACATGATGAGAATGCCCGTAGCATTCTTTGACCAGCAATCTACCGGTACCTTACTTTCCCGTATCACCTATGATTCCGAGCAGGTGGCGTCTTCATCATCCAGTGCGCTCGTGACCGTCGTACGTGAAGGTGCGTCAATCATTGGTCTGTTTGTCATGATGTTCTATTACAGCTGGCAGCTTTCTGTAATCCTGTTAGTAATTGCGCCGATTGTTTCTGTTGTTATCCGTGTGGTGTCTAAACGCTTCCGTAATATCAGTAAAACAATGCAAAACACCATGGGACAGGTGACGACCAGCGCGGAACAGATGCTCAAAGGTCATAAAGAAGTGTTGATCTTCGGTGGCCAGAAAGTTGAAACCGCGCGTTTTGATAAAGTGAGTAACCGTATGCGCCAGCAAGGTATGCGTATGGTTTCCGCTTCTTCAATTTCAGACCCGATTATTCAGTTGATCGCCTCTCTGGCATTGGCATTCGTGTTGTATGCGGCAAGCTTCCCGTCCGTGATGGAAACGCTCAGCGCGGGTACTATCACCGTTGTGTTCTCTTCTATGATTGCCCTGATGCGTCCGCTGAAGTCCCTGACTAACGTGAACTCCCAGTTCCAGCGCGGTATGGCCGCTTGTCAGACGCTGTTCTCAATCCTGGATATGGAACAGGAAAAAGACGAAGGGAAACTGGAAGTCAAACGCGTTAACGGAAATGTCGAATTCAAAAACGTGACCTTCACTTATCCGGGACGCGATATTCCTGCTTTGCGTGATATTTCCTTCAACCTGCCGGAGGGTAAAACTGTTGCACTGGTTGGCCGCTCAGGTTCCGGTAAATCGACTATCGCGAATTTGCTGACCCGTTTCTATGACATTCAGGAAGGTAATATCCTGATGGATGGTCATGATCTGCGGGAATATACCCTGTCGTCATTACGTGATCAGGTGGCACTCGTTTCTCAGAACGTCCACCTGTTCAATGATACCATTGCCAATAACATCGCTTACGCCCGTACGGATATGTACTCCCGCGAAGAAATCGAAAAAGCGGCGACGATGGCTTACGCGATGGACTTTATCAGCAAAATGGATCAAGGGCTGGATACGGTCATTGGTGAAAATGGCGTTCTGCTCTCTGGTGGCCAGCGTCAGCGTATCGCAATTGCGCGTGCCTTGCTGCGTGACTCGCCGGTTCTGATCCTTGATGAAGCGACATCTGCCCTTGATACTGAATCTGAGCGTGCTATTCAGGCTGCACTCGACGAACTACAGAAAAACCGCACATCCCTGGTGATCGCACACCGTTTATCCACTATTGAAAAGGCCGATGAGATTCTGGTCATTGAAGATGGTTGCGTGGTGGAACGTGGTTCACATACGAGCCTGCTCGAAGAGCGTGGTGTTTACTCACAGCTGTACCGGATGCAGTTTGGCCAATGATTGAGCGCATCTGGTCAGGGAAATCACCGCTATATCTGTTACTCCTGCCTCTTTCATGGTTGTACGGGTTAGTTTCAACTTTGATCCGTTACAGCTATAAAACGGGGCTTAAAAAAAACTGGCGGGCTTCGGTGCCTGTCGTGGTGGTCGGAAATCTGACTGCCGGAGGTAATGGTAAAACGCCGGTGGTGATCTGGCTGGTTGAAACACTCCAGCAGCATGGTTTTCGTGTTGGAGTCGTTTCGCGCGGTTATGGTGGCAGGGCTGAGCACTATCCCTTATTGCTGACGGAGGCGACGCCCACCACGCAGGCAGGTGATGAGCCAGTGCTAATATTTCAGAGAACCGGGGCACCGGTTGCGGTGTCTCCGGTTCGCTCTGATGCGGTGAAAGCATTACTTGATGGAAATGAGTTAGACGTTATCATCACGGATGACGGATTACAGCATTATGCACTTCAGCGTGATATCGAAATTGTTGTGATCGACGGAGTCCGCCGTTTTGGTAATGGTCACTGGTTACCTGCAGGACCTATGCGTGAAAGAGAATCTCGTTTGCGTTCAGTGGATGCGGTTATTACCAATGGGGGCACAGCCCGTCCTGGTGAGTTAGCGATGTTCTTGCAACCTGGCAAAGCGATAAATTTGGTCACAGGTGAACAGTGTGATGCTTCTGCATTGAAAAATGTGGTTGCGATTGCTGGCATCGGGCATCCACCGCGTTTCTTTTCCACGTTGAAACAGCTAGGGATAAATGTACAAAAGGAAGTCGCTTTTTCGGATCATCAGGCTTACACCTCCGGACAACTGTCAGCTGTGAAGGCACCAGGACAGGTCCTTCTGATGACTGAAAAGGATGCAGTAAAATGTCGTTCTTTTGCTCAGCCAGACTGGTGGTATTTACCGGTTGACGCCAAAATCGAGGGTGACCAGGCTGAGAAACTGCTCCAAAGAATAGCTGAGCTTATTTTGCAAAAGATGCATTGATACAGCAAAAACAGACCGTTTTCGCGCCTCTGATAAAAATTTACGTAAATCTAAAGTTTCAATCTCCCTGATTTTAAAGACTAATATTCACCGTTAATGTTTAACGTCAGAATAATTGCGCAACGTGACTTGCTATTGCTCTGCACTTATGAGTAAATGCTTGCAGCCTGTGTTGCAGCGCTATTTATGTATGAGTGTAGAGTAAAGCAGTTCCTCCCAGACGTTATCTCTTTCCCGATGATTCCGCTTCCAAGACGAACCTTCTAAGTCCTCCCCATAAGTAATTGTCTGAACTATTGGCTAGTATTGCCGAATGGCAGGATTTTATATTTTGTAAAAGGTTTTAAATATGTCGAAGAAAAATGGTCAGGTTAAGTGGTTCAATGAAAGCAAAGGTTTTGGTTTTATTGAGCAGGCTGATGGCGGTAAGGATGTATTCGTACATTTCTCTGCAATCGCAACCGATGGTTTCAAAACTCTGGCCGAAGGCCAGCGTGTAGAATACACCATTCAGGATAGCCCGCGTGGTCCTGCTGCTGCTAACGTTATTGCACTCTGATAAGAGACAAACGTGATGATATGAAACAACGTTAATCGCTATTCATATCAGCAGAGTAAAACCCGCCGGATGGCGGGTTTTACATACCTGAAAAGGTAAATACGGCGTTTATAAGACGTCATGAAAGTTGTAAAAGTAGTCGTTAAAACTAATTCGCTCATTAGAGGTTTTTTATAAAAAAATAACTTAGCAATGGGCAAACGCATCCGAACAATAATAAAAAAGTGTGTTCATGGATGCCCAAAAGAAAGGATAGAAATTATGATGTTAAAAATGGGTTTAGTTAAATGGTATAATCAGGCTAAAGGCTACGGTTTTATTTGCCCGCTTGATGGTTCTTCTGAAATTTATGTTCAGCGTACTTCCATCGCCAATACAGGGAATAAATCTCTGAGTGCCGGTCAGAAGGTGGAGTTCACCACTTACCGCAGCGTAACACATGGCCCTTCCGCGGCTGATGTTATTGCTTTCTGAGTCCGGTTTTGTTGTTCACCGTTGAGTTGAATTTTACGCTCCGGTAAAAATATGCTATCGGTATCCACAGTTAAATTGCTGCCACGGATACCGATATGTCTCACCCGGTTATATCTCTTGCTTCAGCCCGCACCCTGCACCTATCTGCGCAAAATCTTCTTAAACCAGTGACCCGAAAGCCTGTTGCTGCGGATGTCGTTCAGGCGATCCGTGATATGGGATTGCTGCAAATTGACACGATAAGCGTGGTTGCGCGCAGTCCTTATCTGGTGTTGTTCAGCCGCTTAGGTAATTACGACCCTCAATGGCTGGAACAAGCCCTCCCGGCAGGAAAAATATTCGAGTATTGGGCACATGAGGCCTGTTTTATTCCCAGTGAAGATTACGGACTCCTGCGCCACCGGATGCTCAATCCTCAGGGGATGGGGTGGAAATTTTCTCAGACCTGGTTTGATGAACATCAGACGGATATTGAGGCACTGCTGGGACACATTGCTGAAAATGGCCCTGTGCGTTCGGCCGATTTCAGTACAGATAAAAAGTCTGCCAGCGGCTGGTGGGACTGGAAGCCTCATAAAAAACACCTGGAAACATTGTTTACTTCCGGGAAACTGATGGTGTCTGAACGGCGTAATTTCCACCGGGTTTACGACCTTGCTGAACGGGTGATGCCTGGCTGGGACGATGCGAGCCAGACTCTTGAACAGTCTGCAGCGGAATATCAGATGCTGCGGCGTTCGGCGCAATATCTTGGCATCTTTAGACCGGAATGGCTGGCGGACTATTATCGCCTCAGGCGGGTGAATACCAAGGCTGTGATTGCACAATTACTGATGGACGAGGAAATTACACCGGTCGAAGTGGCCGGGCTTGAAGATATTTACTATGTCCACCGGAAACAGTTTCCCCTTCTGCAACAAGCCACTGAATCACGGATCGGTTCAACGGTCACCACGCTGCTTTCACCTTTTGATCCCGTGGTATGGGATCGTAAACGCGCCTCAATGTTGTTTAATTTTGAATACCGGATCGAATGCTATACGCCGGAAGCAAAACGCCAGTACGGCTATTTCACGCTACCCATACTGCAGCGGGGTGAACTGATTGGTCGGGTGGATGCAAAAATGCATCGCAAAGAAAAACTACTGGAAGTGAAAAGCCTCCATCTCGAGCCCGATGTGACGATGTCTTCACGACGTGCAAAAGATATACACGGAGCAATCAGCCGGTTTGCACAGTGGCAGGGAGCTGAAAAAGTCAAAACCTTGAAAGTACCTGAAACGTTAACGGTGTTTTGGGAAAGAGACTGGCAGATTTAATGTCACAAAATGAAACGGCTGCATCAGGCAGCCGTTATTTCACGATGATTGCAGGTGGCATCCAGCTTAGTGGCTGAAGTTAGCGAACATTGCGATGATTTTGTTAATGGTTTTCATTTTTAGTGCTCATATTGAAGGTGTTTAGTGTGACGTGCATCACAAAAAAATTGTACTCCCACGAAATCGGCAGCGCAATGCTCCTCAGGAGATATTTTTTATTTACAGAAATGTAACTTCTTTGAAGTCGTATCGGAGGATGAGTGAGGATTAACGCGGGGTGCGGCGTTATGTTATTCTCCTGAACCGCTATGTTGTGTTTCCAATGCTTTTTTACGTTACACCTTGCTGAAAATGCGGTGTATTCGCCTCCGGGAGGAATTTATGGACCACCGTTTGCTTGAAATCGTTGCGTGCCCTGTATGTAACGGGAAGCTTTACTTTAATAAAGAGTCGCAGGAATTAGTGTGTAAGGCAGACAGCCTGGCTTATCCCGTGCGTGAGGGTATCCCTGTTTTATTAGAAAACGAGGCCCGCCCGCTTTCTGTTGATGAGACACACCCATGAGTTTTGTTGCTATTATCCCGGCCCGCTTCGGGTCAAGCCGTTTGCCGGGGAAGCCGTTGGCCGATATCAACGGTAAACCTATGGTTGTGCATGTGATGGAACGTGCACGGGAGTCGGGTGCTAAACGTGTAATTGTTGCGACAGACCATCCTGACGTTGTGGCGGCGGTTGAAGCTGCGGGTGGTGAAGTTTGTCTTACCCGACCTGATCATCAGTCAGGCACTGAGCGTCTGGCAGAAGTCATCGATTTATGTCAGTTTTCCGATGATGAAATTATCGTTAATGTTCAGGGCGACGAGCCGCTGATCCCGCCTGTTATCATCCGTCAGGTGGCTGATAATCTGGCAAACAGTGAAGCAGGAATGGCAACACTGGCAGTGCCAATTGAAACAGCGGAAGAAGCGTTTAACCCGAATGCGGTCAAAGTGGTTCGGGATGCCAAAGGTTACGCCATGTATTTTTCCCGCGCTACAATTCCGTGGGAACGTGAACGTTTTGCCGTGTCGAAAGAAACGGTTGGTGATGTCTTCCTTCGTCACATCGGTATTTATGCATACCGTGCTGGTTTCATTCGCCAGTATGTGAAGTGGGAACCGACTAAACTTGAGCACATCGAATTACTCGAACAACTCCGGGTGCTGTGGTACGGTGAAAAAATCCACGTTGATGTAGCGAAGGCCATTCCTTCTGTGGGTGTCGATACCGCTGAGGATCTGGAACGTGTGCGCGTGATTTTGGGGCATAAAAATTCCTGACCACACAGAGTATAAAAAGTCATAAAAGCGGAATGTTCCGGCATTCCGTTTTGTCATCACTGTTCTCTTTTCGTTTTGCGCACTGCCTTCCTGTTTCTGCCCCGACTATCCGGTTTTTGTTTGATCTGAAACGGGGTAATCCTTTCCTGAAACTTTCATCATAAACGTTAATTTATTCGTCACTGCGAACACGTTATGGAACAGCTAAAAGCCGAATTGAGTATTGTGCTGGGCGAGCGTTTATCCCGCCTCGAATGTGTCAGTGAGCAGCCTTATGCCCATCTTTTTTCCCTTTATGATGAGCAGGGTTACGCGATGCCATTGATGGCGAAGAGTTTTACTTGCCAGGGAATTGCCGGGCAGGAGGCTTATAAATTATCAATGCTGGCGCGGGAGGGCGTGGTGAGGGTGCCGACGGTTTATGGCATGGTCACCACGCATCAGAAACCATATCAGGAAATATTGCTGATTGAACGTCTGCGCGGCGTATCGGCGGAAGCGCCAACACGCACCCCTGATCGCTGGCAAATCTTGCAGGAGCAAATTGTCGAGGCGATGCTGGCGTGGCACCGGATTGACAGCCACGGTTGCGTCGGTTCTGTTGACAGCACGCAGGAAAATCGCTGGGAAAACTGGTACCCGCAGCGGGTGGAGGTGTTGTGGGCAACGTTATCGAATTTACAGGCATCCGAACTCACACCTGACGACCGCACGCTGCTTTTCCGTTCCCGTGCCTGCATTCCTAAGCTATTTGAAGAGTTCGACGATACACCGGTACTGGTACACGGCAATCTCTCGTTGCGCAGCATGCTCAAAGATCCTCGCAGCGATCAACTGCTGGCAATGATTAATCCCGGCACCGTGTTATGGGCGCCGAGGGAGTTTGATCTTTTCAGGTTGTGGGAAAAAGGCATGAGCGAGCAATTGCTGTTCAGTTATCTGCAAAAAGCACCTGTTTCAGAAACATTCCTCGCACGGCGCTGGTTGTATCTGGTGTGGGAATCAGTCGCGCATCTGATTCATACCGGTAAGCTTGATCGCCGGCAATTCGATTATGCACGGCAACAATTGTTGCCGTGGCTTAACTGAGTTACTTCGCTGCGGGTGCCGGCAGCGTCATCCATTGCCATGCGCGCCCCAGCGTTTCATACCATGCCCGCTCGCTGTGAGACAAGAACAGTGCCTGAGGCAACGCTTTTTCCCACGGATTGAGCGGGGAATCTATCGCAAGCTGATTCGCCGGTGCCGGAATAGGGTTCAGTCCCAGTTGCCGGAAGAAAATGATTGCCCGCGGCAGATGGTTTGCCGACGTCACCAGCACAAACGGCTGCTCTCCCAGCATTTCTTTAACCTGCAAAGCTTCCTGATGTGTATCCCGTGGCCTGTCGAGCAGAATAATATCGCTCTCCGGCACCCCTAAACTCTCCGCAACTTTCCCGGCGACCGCAGCACTGCTCATCGGGTTGGTCATGGCCCGCGCACCGGTGAAGATCATTTTTGAACCGGGATTTGCCCGGTAAATGCGGATCCCTTCGGCCACGCGAGGAAGGCTGTTATTGATGAGATTAGAACTCGGTGCCCACGCCGGGTTATAGGTATAACCGCCGCCCAGTACGACAACATATTTTACCGGCACATTGCCACTGGCCTGATAAGTGGGGTAAACCGATTCAATAGGACGCAGCAGGTTATCCGCAACAGGTTGCAAGCTGAGCAGCAACAGAAGCAGCCAACTCAGTGAAAAAAACACTTTTCCGGTTTTTTGCCAGCGGGTCATCCACAGCAACACCAGTGCAATCGCCATGAAGAGCAGAATAAATGGCAGAGGTAATAGCAGGCCCCCCAGCGTCTTTTTTAGGATAAATAACATCAGAAACCGATCCTTTTGGGTGAAAAAACGACATCCGGGCGTGAATCCGCGTCAGGATGATTTATTCTATGCCAGCCTGTGCCAAAATAGCACTTCACCCGGTATCACCGCACAGCCATCATTAACAAATTGTTTTTAGAAACAGGGTTCATTTCATGCAGGATCGTAATTTCGACGATATGGCCGAGAAGTTTTCGCGCAATATCTACGGCACAACAAAGGGACGTATCCGTCAGGCTGTGCTGGGTCAGGATCTGCATGATTTACTACAGACTTTGCCTCAGCGGCCACTGCGCATCCTTGATGCGGGCGGCGGTGAAGGACAAATGGCCTGTGAACTGGCAGCTTTAGGACATAAGGTCTTGTTGTGTGATCTCTCCGGTGAGATGATCCGCCGCGCCGAGGCGGCTGCGCTGGAAAAAGGTGTGAGCGACAACATGCAATTTGTACAATGTCCGGCTCAGCATATCGCCGAACATTTGGAACAGCCGGTTGATCTGATATTGTTCCATGCGGTCATCGAATGGCTGGCCGAACCTCAACAGGCTCTGGCCGCACTGGTCGATTGTCTGACCCCCGGTGGCGCAATATCACTGATGTTTTACAATATCCACGGTCTGGTCATGCGGCACATGATCCTTGGCAATTTTGCTCATGTTGAAGCGGGTGTGCCAAAAATCAAAAAAAGCTCCCTGTTACCCGATCACCCGCTGGAGCCCGCACAGGTTTACCAGTGGCTGGAAGAACTTGGGATGCAGATCAGCGGCAAGACCGGTGTTAGAGTGTTCCACGATTATTTGCGAAACAGACAACAACATAAACAGGATTTTGATGAGCTTCTGGCGCTGGAACAGCGTTATTGTCGTCAGGAACCTTTTGTTAGTTTGGGACGTTACATCCACGTGATGGCGCACAAACCCATTCTGAAGGACGAATTATGAGTGAATTTTCCCAGACTGTACCCGAACTGGTCGCCTGGGCACGCAAAAATGATTTCTCAATTTCGCTGCCAACGGAGCGGCTGGCTTTTCTTCTGGCAATCGCCACATTAAACAGCGAGCGCCTTGATGGAGAAATGAGTGAGGGTGAACTGGTCGACGCGTTTCGTCATGTCAGCAAGGGATTTGAGCAGACAAATGAAACCATCACCGTACGTGCCAATAACGCCATCAATGACATGGTGCGTCAGCGTTTGCTCAACCGTTTTGTCAGTGAACTGGCCGACGGTAATGCCATTTATCGCCTGACGCCTTTGGCGATCGGCATTTCAGATTATTACATCCGCCAGCGTGAGTTCTCAACGTTGCGGTTGTCTATGCAGTTGTCGATCGTTGCTCAGGAACTCAAGCGTGCAGCCGATGCAGCCGAAGAGGGCGGTGATGATTTTCACTGGCATCGCAATGTTTACGCGCCACTTAAATACTCCGTAGCTGAAATTTTTGACAGTATCGACATGACCCAGCGGATCATGGACGAGCAGCAGCAGGGCGTGAAAGACGACATTGCCGCGTTGCTCAATAAAGACTGGCGTGCGGCAATTTCCAGTTGTGAAATCCTCCTGTCAGAAACTTCCGGCACGCTGCGTGAATTGCAGGATACGCTCGAGGCGGCCGGTAACCTGTTGCAGGCGCATCTTATGCGTATTCAGGATGCCACGATGGTCGAACTCGATTTGAGCTTTGTCGACAAACTGGTTTTCGACCTGCAGAACAAACTCGACCGCATTACCAGTTGGGGCCAGCAGGCTATTGACCTGTGGATTGGCTATGACCGGCATGTGCATAAATTTATCCGTACCGCCATCGACATGGATAAAAACCGGGTGTTCGCGCAGCGTCTGCGCCAGTCGGTTCAGAACTATTTTGATCAGCCATGGACGCTGACCTTCGCCAATGCTGACCGTCTGCTGGATATGCGCGATGAAGAACTGGCCTTGCGCAGCGAGGAAGTGACCGGCGAACTTCCGCCAGATCTTGAGTTTGAAGAATTTAACGAAATCCGCGAACAACTTGCGGCATTGATTGAACAGGCATTACAGGTTTATCAGCAACAAAAAACGCCGCTCAATCTGGGCATGGTAATGCGCGAATATCTTAAACAGTATCCGCGTGCCCGACATTTTGATGTCGCGCGAATTGTGGTCGACCAGGCTGTGCGCCTTGGTGTGGCTGAAGCAGATTTTTCAGGATTGCATGCCGAATGGCAGGCAATCAATGATTACGGAGCCAAGGTGCAGGCCCATGTCATCGACAAATATTGAACACATAATGCCAGCTAAGCTGGCGCAGGCACTGGCGAACTCAGTGTTTCCTGCTCTCGACAGCCAGCTGCGTTCTGGCCGTCATATCGGTATTGATGAGCTGGATAACCACGCTTTCCTGATGGACTATCAGGAAGAAATGGAACTCTTTTACAGCCGCTACAACGTGGAGTTAATCCGGGCACCTGAAGGTTTCTTCTATCTGCGTCCGCGCTCCACTACGCTTATCCCGCGTTCAGTCTTATCTGAACTGGACATGATGGTGGGTAAAATCCTTTGCTATCTGTATCTCAGCCCGGAACGTCTGGCGCATGAGGGGATTTTTACCCAGCAGGAACTGTATGACGAATTACTGAGCCTGGCGGATGAAAGCAAATTACTTAAATACGTCAACCAACGTTCAACCGGCTCAGATTTGGATCGCCAGAAATTGCAGGACAAAGTCCGCACGTCCCTGAACCGACTACGCCGGCTGGGCATGGTGTATTTCATGGGGGTTGATAGCAGCAAATTCCGTATCACTGAAGCGGTATTCCGGTTTGGTGCGGATGTCCGCAGCGGCGATGACGCGCGCGAAGCACAACTGCGGATGATCCGCGACGGTGAAGCAATGCCGGTCGACAGCGCGCTGTCACTGAATGACGAAAGTGAGGACGGCGAATCGCTGGCAGTGCAGCAAGGGCATGAGAGCGCAGAGGATGAACAGGAATGATTGAACGCGGTAAATTTCGCTCACTGACGCTGGTTAACTGGAACGGGTTCTTTGCCCGTACTTTTGACCTCGACTCACTGGTCACCACGCTTTCCGGCGGTAACGGGGCCGGTAAATCCACCACGATGGCGGCTTTCGTCACGGCGCTGATCCCCGATCTGACGTTGCTGCATTTCCGTAACACCACCGAAGCGGGCGCAACTTCCGGTTCGCGTGATAAAGGCCTGCACGGTAAATTGCGCGCGGGTGTCTGTTACTCTGTTCTGGATGTGGTGAACTCCCGTCACCAGCGTATTGTCGTGGGGGTTCGTCTGCAGCAGGTCGCTGGTCGTGACCGTAAAGTCGACATCAAACCTTTCACGATTCAGGGCTTGCCGGTTGCGGTCAATCCGACGGAAATGCTGACTGAAACGGTCGGCGAGCGTCAGGCTCGTGTGCTGTCTTTGCAGGAACTGAAAGATCGCGTGGAAGCGATGGAAGGCGTGCAGTTCAAGCAGTTCAACTCGATTACCGATTACCATGCCCTGATGTTTGATCTGGGTGTTATTCCACGTCGTTTGCGATCGGCATCCGACCGTAGCAAGTTCTATCGTCTGATTGAAGCCTCGCTTTATGGCGGTATTTCCAGTGCCATCACCCGTTCCCTGCGCGACTATTTGTTGCCGGAAAACAGTGGTGTGCGGAAAGCCTTCCAGGATATGGAAGCGGCGCTGCGTGAAAACCGTATGACGCTGGAAGCTATCCGCGTTACTCAGTCTGACCGCGACCTGTTTAAACACCTGATTTCTGAAGCGACGTCTTACGTGGCTGCAGACTATATGCGTCACGCCAATGAACGCCGTATTCATCTCGATGGTGCGCTGGTATTGCGTAATGATTTGTTCACCAGCCGCAAACAGTTGTCCGGCGAGCAATACCGTCATGTCGAAATGGCACGTGAACTGGCTGAGCAAAGTGGTGCGCAAAGCGATTTAGAAACCGATTATCAGGCTGCCAGCGATCATCTGAGTCTGGTTCAGACGGCAATGCGTCAACAGGAAAAAATCGAGCGTTATGAAAGTGATCTCGAAGAGCTGACGTATCGTCTCGAAGAACAGAACGAAGTGGTGGCTGAAGCCAGCGAGCTGCACGCTGAACATGAAGCGCGCGCTGAAGCCGCTGAACTGGAAGTGGATGAGCTGAAAAGCCAGCTGGCCGATTACCAGCAGGCGCTGGATGTTCAGCAGACCCGTGCGATTCAGTATCAGCAGGCGTTGCAGGCCATTGAGCGTGCGCGCGATTTGTGCCAGATCCCCGATCTGAGCATTCAGAACAGTGAAGCATGGCTGGAAACTTTCCAGAGTAAAGAGCAGGAAGCGACTGAAATCCTGCTGATGCTGGAACAGAAGATGAGCGTCGCTTCTGCCGCCCATAATCAGTTTGAAACGGCTTATCAGCTGGTGGTAAAAATCGCCGGTGAAGTGAGCCGCAGTGACGCCTGGCAAACGGCGCGTGAATTACTGCGCGACTGGTCTTCACAACAGCATCAGGCCGAACGTGTCGAACCGCTGCGCATGCGCTTGTCCGAACTTGAAGGCCGCCTGCGTGAACAGCAGGATGCCGAACGTCAGTTGCAGGAATTCTGCAAGCGTACGGGTCAGGATGTGCATCCCGAAGATCTGGACGAAATGCAGCGTGAGCTGGAAGTACAGATCGAAGAATTACAGGGTGTTGTGTCGCAGGCAGGTGAGCGTCGCATGGAAATGCGTCAGGAACTTGAACGTGTTCAGTCTCGCATTCGCGAACTGACCGCCCGTGCACCCGTCTGGCTGGCCGCGCAGGAAGCACTTAGCCAGTTAAGCGAGCAAAGTAAGGAACCGCTGGAAAGCAGCCAGCAGGTGACCGAATACATGCAGCAGTTGCTGGAAACGGAACGCGAAACGACGGTTGAGCGTGACGAAGTGGCTGCCCGCAAGCGTCGTATTGAAGGGCAGATAACCCGCCTCAGCCAGCCAAGTGGTGCGGAAGATTCCCGCATGATCGCGCTTGCAGAACGCTTCGGTGGCGTGTTGTTGTCGGAAATTTATGATGACGTCACCATCGACGATGCGCCTTACTTCTCTGCATTGTATGGTCCGTCCCGCCACGCGATTGTGGTGCCTGATTTATCCCTGATCCGCGATCAGCTGGATGGGTTGGATGATTGCCCGGAAGACCTCTATCTTATCGAAGGGGATCCACAGTCATTTGATGACAATGTCTTTGAAGTAGAAGAAATGCAGGGCGCGGTACTGGTCAAAACGGGTGATCGCCAGTGGCGTTATTCTCACTTCCCACAGGTGCCATTGTTTGGCCGTGCGGCGCGTGAGAACCGTCTGGAAACCTTGCATAAAGAACGCGAAAACCTGTCAGAGCGTTACGCGACATTGTCGTTTGACGTGCAGAAAATTCAGCGTGCACATCAGGCATTTAGTCGTTTCATCGGCAGTCATTTAGCCGTGGCGTTTGACGCCGACCCGGAAGCTGAAATCCGCACTCTGAGCGGGCGTCGTGGCGAACTGGAACGCGCTATCAATGCGCATGAAGGCCAGAATCAGCAACAGCGTCAGCAATACGAGCAGGCGAAAGACGCTATCGGCATGCTCAATAAATTGCAGCCACGTGTCGGCTTGCTGTGTGATGAAACGCTGATTGATCGCGTTGAAGAAATCCGCGAAGAAATGGAAGAGGCACAGGATTCCGCCCGTTTCATTCAGCAACACGGTGTGTCACTGAGCAAGCTGGAACCGCTGGTATCGGTGCTGCAAAGCGACCCGGAACAGCATGAGCAA
The DNA here is from genome assembly GCF_003263525.1 of Rahnella sp. NRRL B-41462. Taxonomy (NCBI): domain Bacteria; kingdom Pseudomonadati; phylum Pseudomonadota; class Gammaproteobacteria; order Enterobacterales; family Yersiniaceae; genus Rahnella; species Rahnella sp. NRRL B-41462. Next base: position 29,027 of record NZ_JYDF01000036.1, read on the forward strand.
CTGAAAGAAGATTACGCACAGGCGCAGCATGCACAGCGTCTGGCGAAGCAACAGGCATTCGCTCTGACGGAAGTGGTTCAGCGCCGTGCTCACTTCAGCTATACCGACTCCGCCGGCATGCTGAATGAAAACAGTGATCTGAATGACAAACTGCGTCAGCGTCTGGAACATGCGGAAGCGGAACGTACGCGTGCCCGTGAACAAATGCGTCAGCATCAGACACAACTGACGCAGTACAGTCAGGTTCTGGCCTCGCTGAAAAGTTCGTTCGATGCCAAACGCGATATGCTCAAAGAACTTAGCCAGGAATTGCAGGATATCGGTGTTCAGGCTGATGCAAATGCTGAAGCACGTGCTAAAACCCGCCGTGACGAACTGCACACCGCGCTCAGCACCAACCGGGCACGCTGTAATCAGCTCGAAAAACAAATCACCTTCTGCGAAGCAGAAATGGATAACCTGCAGAAGAAATTGCGCAAACTTGAGCGTGATTATCATCAGAGCCGCGAACAGGTAGTGACCTCGAAAGCGGGCTGGTGTGCGGTGATGCGTCTGGTGAAAGACAATGGCGTTGAACGTCGTTTGCACCGTCGTGAGCTGGCGTATATGGATGGCGACGAACTGCGTTCCATGTCGGATAAATCCCTTGGCGCGCTGCGTCTGGCGGTCTCTGATAACGAACATCTGCGCGATGTACTGCGTCTGTCCGAAGATCCAAAACGCCCTGAACGTAAAATCCAGTTCTACATTGCTGTATACCAGCATCTGCGCGAACGTATCCGTCAGGATATTATTCGTACCGATGATCCGGTTGAAGCGATTGAACAGATGGAAATCGAACTGGGCCGTCTGACCGAAGAACTGACAGCCCGTGAGCAGCAACTGGCTATCAGTTCGAAAAGTGTGGCGAATATCATCCGTAAAACCATTCAGCGCGAACAGAACCGTATCCGCCAGCTGAACCAGGGCCTGCAGGCTGTGGCCTTTGGTCAGGTGAAAAGTGTACGTTTGAACGTGAATGTACGCGAAGCGCACGCGGGACTGCTGGATGTGCTGTCTGAACAGCAGGAACAGCATCAGGATCTCTTCAGCAGTAACCGTCTGACCTTCTCGGAAGCGCTGGCGAAACTCTATCAGCGTCTGAACCCGCAAATTGATATGGGTCAGCGCACACCGCAAACTATTGGTGAAGAACTGCTGGATTACCGCAACTATCTCGAAATGGAAGTGGAAGTGAACCGTGGTTCTGACGGCTGGTTACGCGCAGAAAGCGGGGCGCTGTCAACGGGTGAAGCGATCGGTACCGGTATGTCGATTCTGGTGATGGTGGTTCAGAGCTGGGAAGACGAATCGAGCCGTATGCGCGGGAAGGATATTTCGCCTTGTCGTCTGCTGTTCCTTGATGAAGCCGCACGTCTGGATGCTAAATCTATCGCCACGCTGTTCGAGCTTTGCGACCGTCTGGAAATGCAGCTGATTATTGCGGCACCGGAAAACATCAGCCCTGAAAAAGGCACGACCTATAAACTGGTACGTAAAGTGTTCGGCAATAATGAACATGTACACGTGGTCGGTTTACGTGGATTCGCACCTGAACTTCCGGCACTGGTCAATACGGAAGCTGACGTTTCCTGAGTGTTTTCAGATAAATAAGATGTCTGATTTTTAAAAGCCCCGGCCTGAGCGCTGGGGCTTTTTATTGAAATTGCATCCATTTCACTTATATTTCTTTAAAAAGTTGTGGTGAACTAAATAGTTTGTAAGCCAACGCTAAGGTGCTGCGCAATTTATAGACGAATGCCTGAAAACAGCACATAAACACGTAAGGGAAGACTTTATTTAAACTGACAGCTGGCTTAGAGTCTTTACGTTACACGCGGGCTCTATTTCATTGAGTTCCTACGCAAAAAAAGAATTCTCTTTATATACTTATTCCAAGAGCTGTTGGCTCAATTTTGGGGATGAGATTGAGCACCTTATCGGGAGGCAAGGGAAGATGTTAATGAATCAAAGGTCTCTCAGGTTTTTAGTCGCCAGCTGTCTGCTGGCGAGCGGTCTCTCGCCGTGGTTTGCTGCATGGGCTACCGTGCCCGCGCTGCCATTAGGAAAAACCACGCTATCAAGCGTACAGAGCATGAGCCAGTTGCAGGCAGAGTTATTGCCAAGGGGCATCAGGCCGTTGTATCTGTCATCTCTGTCATCGCTTTATGCTGCAAATCATATGCAGCCCATGTGGAACGATCGTGAAACAGTTCAGTTATTCCAGCAGCAACTCGCCGAGCTGGCCATATCGGGGATCCAGCCTCAGTTCACGCAATGGGTGAAATGGCTGACGGATCCGCAAGTTACCGGCATGGCCCGTGATGTGGTGTTGTCAGATGCAATGCTGGGCTATTTGCAGTTTACGAGCAGCGTGGAAGCCAATGGAGATAAGTGGTTATACAGCGCCACACCGTACAAAATGACGACGCCGTCGCTGACTGTGATTAATCAGTGGCAACTGGCTGTGCGTCAGGGCAATACGTCACACTATTTGTCGACTCTCGCACCACAGCACCCTTATTACACCAAAATGCATGATGCATTGAAAATCATGCTGACGGACAATCGACCATGGCCCGTGATGACAGGATCAGCCAGTTTGCGTCCGGACCAGATCAGTGACGATGTCCCGGCCTTGCGGGAGATCCTGACCCGAACTGGTATGATGGTCGCCTCGCCTGAAGAGAATAAGGTGGCTAAACCGACAGATGAAACTATCGCCCCGAACACGCCGGGAAGCGCGGCAAATGACGATCTGTCTGTTGATGAAACCGCTGATAAGGCCCAGCAATCGACCCCGGCTGTCAGCCCTTCCGCAACATCAGTACAAGATGTCCTGCCAACGGTTCAGTCGACAGAAGTGCCAGCGACACCCGCGCCAGTGGCTGTCGCTGATAATCAGTACACACCGGATTTAGTGGAAGCTGTTAAGCGTTTTCAAAAATGGCAGGGGCTGGAAGCGGACGGTATTATTGGCGGACGTACCCGTCAGTGGCTGAATGCCTCTCCGCAATTGCGTGCTACCTTGCTGGCGCTGAATATTCAGCGTCTGCGCATTCTTCCAGGCAATGTGAACACCGGAATCATGGTGAACATTCCAAACTATCAGCTCACCTATTATCTCAATGGCAATGAAGTGTTGTCGTCACGGGTAATTGTCGGTCGTCCAAGCCGTAAAACGCCGTTAATGAGCAGTGCGTTGAATAATGTGGTGGTCAATCCACCGTGGAATGTGCCCACAACGTTAGTGCGTGAAGATATCGTGCCTAAAGCCATGAACAATCCCGGTTACTTCCAGCAACATGGCTATCAGGTATTGTCTGGCTGGAGTAACGATGCTGAAATCATCGATCCTTCAATGATCGACTGGGCAATGATATCACCCAACCATTTCCCCTATCGCATCCGTCAGGCGCCGGGCGTAAGCAACTCTCTGGGGCGGTATAAATTTAATATGCCGAGTTCTGATGCTATTTATCTGCATGACACGCCAAACCATAACTTGTTCAGCAAAGACATTCGTGCGCTGAGTTCTGGCTGTGTGAGGGTGAATAAGGCTTCTGAATTAGCCAATATGCTGTTACAGGATGCAGGCTGGAATGACACGCGAATATCCTCTGCATTGCAGGGCGGCAATACCACGTATGTGGCAATACGCCATCATATACCGGTAAAACTGTTTTATCTGACGGCATGGGTCGCGGATGACGGTAAGCCGCAATTCAGAACAGATATTTACAATTATGATTCAACGGTGAGATCCGGTGCACAAATTCTGCCTCAGGCGGAAATTTTGCTTCAATAAATGCAGTAAAACTAATCTGATAAGGGTCAGAGTATTTGGCCATCGAACGAGCGTGAGCCACTGGCACGCTCGTTTTGCTTATATGGGTTCCCTTGACTCGCAGAAAATTGGCAGTTAAGGTTCAAAACGGCTCAGATCAGAGCTTATTTTTGACTCTCTTACCGGATAGTAAACTGTTCATGAATGAAATCGACAAACATCGCCGTAAATGGCTGGCATTAGGCAGTGCCGCTATGGGGATTGCATTACTTCCAGGTCGTGCATTCGCCACTCTTTCCACACCTCGCCCGCGTATTTTAGTCGTTAACAATATCAATACCGGCGAAACCCTCAAAACCGAGTTTTTTGATGGAAAGCGTTACAACAAGGATGAGTTGGCCCGGTTGAATCATCTGTTCAGGGACTATCGTGCGGAAAAAGTAAAATCTATCGATCCCGCGTTGTTCGATCACCTCTATCGTTTGCAGGTGATGCTTGGCGGAACGAATAAACCAGTCCAGCTGATTTCGGGTTACCGCTCACTGGCGACAAACAACAGCATGCGTGAACCCGGAAGCGGGGTAGCGAAGCACAGCTATCACACGCTTGGGCAGGCAATGGATTTCCACATTCAGGGCATCGAACTGAGCAATATCCGCAAAGCAGCATTAAAAATGCGGATGGGTGGTGTAGGATATTATCCACGAAGTAACTTTGTGCACATCGATACCGGTCCCGCGCGGACCTGGTGATGTGTGTAATTAATGGCCTGCCGGAATGTGCAGGCCATTTTGTGGAGCTCTATGAAAACCCATCTTATTACCGTCACGGCGTTCAGCCAAAACTGCTCACTGATTTGGTGTGCTAAAACCAATCAGGCCGCCATTGTTGATCCGGGCGGTGAAGCCGCCAGGATCATCCAGGAAGTTTCTGCCAAAGGTGTATTGGTTACGCAAATTTTGCTGACTCACGGACATCTTGATCACGTTGGTGCCGCAGCAGAACTGGCTGCGCACTATCAGGTACCGGTTATCGGACCACAAAAAGAAGATGAATTCCTGCTGGATGCGTTACCGACCCAAAGCCAGATGTTTGGCCTCGACCATTGTGACCCGCTGACGCCGGATACCTGGCTGGAAGAAGGGGATTCAGTGAGTGTTGGTGAAGAAATCTTATCCGTGTTGCATTGCCCAGGCCATACGCCGGGGCATATTGTCTTCATCAATGATAAAGCGCGAATTGCCGTTTCTGGTGATGTGATTTTCAAGGGTGGCGTAGGCCGCAGTGATTTCCCGCGTGGTGACCATCAGGCGCTGATTCATTCCATCAAAACGAAATTATTACCGCTCGGCGATGACATGGTCTTTATTCCCGGTCATGGCCCGATGTCAGACTTTGGTTATGAGCGTAAAACGAACCCGTTCCTGCAGGATGAAATGCCGGTCTGGTAATTACGTTTGCTGTTTATCAGCAAAAAACAAAAAGCCCGTCAGGATACCTGACGGGCTTTTTTAATTGAGCAACACTGCTTATCTTTTACAGTACGGCGACGATGGCTTCACACAGCGGTGCCATATTTTCGAGCGTGATGCCGGCAACGTTGATACGGCCGGAGTTCACCGCGTACACGCCGAATTCATCACGTAAACGCAATACCTGATCTTTGGTCAGGCCGCTGAAAGAGAACATCCCGTTCTGGTTAATAATAAAGCTGAAATCCTGTTGAGCGCCTTTTTCCTGCAAGGTGCTGACGAATAGCTGGCGCATACGATGGATACGCAGGCGCATATCGCTTAGTTCCTGCTCCCACAGCGTGCGCAAAGCTTCGTTACCCAGTATGGTGGCTACAACCGCAGCACCGTGTGACGGCGGGTTGGAGTAGTTTGCACGGATAACCGATTTCATTTGGCTGAAAGCGCGACCGGCAGTTTCTTCATCGGCTGCGACTAACGTACAAGCACCTACGCGTTCATTGTATAAGCCGAAGTTCTTCGAGTAAGAACTGGCGACCAGCAATTCCTTATGTTTTGCCACGAACAGGCGCAGACCCGCCGCATCTTCTTCCAGACCTTTTGCAAAGCCCTGATAGGCGAAGTCGAACAACGGTAACCAGCCGTTGCTCACCGACAATTCTGCCAGCTGTGCCCATTGTTCTTCCGTAGGATCGATACCGGTTGGATTGTGACAGCAGCCATGGAACAGCACCACGTCGCCTGCTTTCGCTTCGCTCAGGCTTTTCAGCATGCCATCGAAATCAAGGCTGTGATTTGCAGCGTCATAGTAATTGTATTCCACAACTTCCAGACCGGAAGCAGAGAACACACCTTTATGGTTCGGCCAGCTCGGATTACTGACCCACACGCGTCTGGCGCTGGTTTGCGTAGCGATGAAATCTGCTGCGATACGCAGAGCGCCAGTGCCGCCCGGAGTCTGTGCGGTGCGTGCCCGTTTATCAGCAATAACCGTGCTGTCTTTGCCAAACAGCAGTTCCTGTGTACAACGGGCAAAATCAGGCAACCCGTCGATACTCAGATAGGTTTTAGTGGTTTCATTTTCCAACAGGAACTGTTCGGCTTTTTTCACGCTGGCCAGAACCGGCGTTTTACCTGTTTCGTCTTTATAAACACCAATCCCCAGATTGATTTTATTAGAGCGGTCGTCAGCGCGGAAAAGATCGGTAAGACCCAGGATAGGGTCAGCAGGTGCTGCAGTGATTTTTTCAAACATGTCGGAAAATTCCATAGCCTGATATTACGAAAGAGGTCATCAGGGTAACGCCAGCGCCCCCTTTTGCCAACCGTTTGCGGCAAAAAGAAAACAGAGTTGTGAGAAGGCGTGGGAGATTAAAATATTTTATAGGCGAGGGTGGAAAAGCGGTATTTTCAAGACTCAGAAATGCAAAAGGCAGAGCCGAAGCTCTGCCTTGATATCCACTTTGCTGCGCCCGTAAGCGCATCGTTAAGTGATATTAGAACTGGTATTGCAGACCAACACCCACGATGTCGTCAGTGCTGCGACCCGCTGCTTTGGTGTAGCTGTTGTCGTCCAGCAGGTTGATTTTGTAGTCAACATAGGTAGACATGTTTTTGTTGAAGTAGTAGTAAGTACCAACTTCCACATATTTAACCAGGTCAGCATCGCCGCCAGCGTAGGTAGAACCGTTGTTGGTGAAACCGTTCAGGCTCTTACCTTTAGACTGCAGGTATGCGATAGATGGGCGCAGACCGAAATCGAACTGGTACTGAGCAACAACTTCGAAGTTCTGAGTTTTGTTAGCAATTGCATCCGGGTTACCGTAATCGGTGGTGTTACGTGATTCACCGTAGAAGGTTGCCAGGTACAGGTTGTTAGCGTCGTATTTAGCGCCGAATGCGTATGCGTCAGCTTTGTCGCCAGTGCCGTCTTGTTTCTGAGTAACAGTACGGTTAGAAGAGAAGTAAGCACCAGTAATGCTAACACCTGAGTTGCCGATAGCGTAAGCGGCAGAAGTACCCCAGCCGTCGCCATTGGAATCAACTGCGCCACGACCATCACGACCTTCGTCGTTTTTGCCCTGGTACTGTACAGCGAAGCTCAGGCCATCAACCAGACCGAAGAAGTTGCTGTTACGGTAAGTTGCCACACCGTTAGCACGACCAACCATGAAGTTGTCGTTGTTCTGGTACATGGTGTCATCGCCATAGATTGGCAATTGGTCGGTGTAGGACATTACGTCGTAGATTACGCCGTAGTTACGACCGTAGTCGAAAGAACCTGCATCACCAAATTTCAGACCTGCGAAGCCCAGACGAGTTTTGTTGCCTTCATCGCCAGCACTTTCTGCATGGTTAGCCTGAACGTTGTATTCCCACTGGCCGTAACCGGTCAGTTGGTCAGTAATTTGAGTTTCGCCTTTGAAGCCGAAACGGACATAGGTCTGGTCGCCATCGTCGCCAGCATTGTCAGAGAAGGTGTGACGTGCGTCAACTTTACCGTACAGATCCAGTTTGTTGCCATCTTTGTTATAGATCTCAGCTGCATTAGCTGCACCAGCAACTAACAGAGCAGGGATTACCACTGCAAGAATATTGCGCTTCATCATTATTATTACCCTCATTGGTTTTATTTGGACACCTGCCACTGCCTAAATAATTCTTTACGGAACTATTCACGAAAGTTTGGTGTCTCCTGTGTCTGAACGCACTATTCCATCCGTGGTGAGCTTAATCCACAGCGAAAATGCTACTAAATTACTAAATATGTTTCAGCAGGAAAGAATGTATTTCAAAATGTGTATTTTACGGAACTTTGTGACAGGGATCTATCTTTGAAAATGACTAAGGCCAGCAAAGCTGGCCTTAGTTTTGTAACTATTATGTTAATTAAAAATAGTTTAATTAATTAGAAGGTTGCACTACGTGGTGTACGTGGGAACGGGATCACGTCACGAACGTTTTGAACACCGGTCACATAGGCGACTAAACGTTCAAAGCCAAGGCCGAAGCCTGAATGCGGGACTGTGCCGTAACGACGAAGATCGCGATACCACCAATAATCTTCTTTATTTAGCCCCATTTCAGCCATACGGGCGTCCAGTACGTCCAGACGTTCCTCACGCTGAGAGCCACCGATAATCTCACCAATGCCCGGTGCCAGAACATCCATTGCCGCGACGGTTTTACCATCGTCATTCATACGCATGTAGAAGGCTTTGATATCTTTCGGATAGTTTTTAACCACCACCGGCGCTTTGAAATGCTGTTCCGCGAGATAACGTTCATGCTCAGAAGAAAGGTCGACACCCCATGAAACCGGGTTTTCGAATTTCTGATCACAATTCATTAATATTTCTACTGCATCGGTGTAGTCTACCTGGGCGAAATCGGATGTTACAAATCGCTCAAGGCGTGCAACAGCATCTTTGTCTACACGGTCAGCAAAAAAGGCCATATCGTCTGCGCGTTCGTCTAAAACGGCTTTGAAAACATATTTAAGCATGTTTTCAGCCAGTGCTGCGATGTCATCCAGTGTCGCAAATGCGACTTCCGGTTCTACCATCCAGAATTCCGCAAGGTGACGGCTGGTGTTGGAATTCTCTGCACGGAAAGTCGGACCGAAGGTGTAAACCTTAGACAGCGCACAGGCATACGTTTCGCCGTTCAGCTGGCCGGAAACCGTCAGGAACGCTTCTTTGCCGAAGAAATCTTCGCTGAAGTCGATTTCGCCTTTGTCTGTACGCGGCAGATTTTGCAGATCCAGTGTCGATACGCGGAACATCTCACCCGCGCCTTCAGTATCGGAGGCAGTGATCAGCGGTGTGGACACCCAGAAATACCCGTTTTCATGATAGAAACGGTGAATGGCCTGAGAGAGGGTGTTGCGCACACGGGCGACAGCACCAATCAGATTGGTGCGCGGGCGAAGGTGAGCCACTTCACGCAGGTATTCGATGCTGTGGCGTTTTGCCGCCATCGGATAAGTATCAGGGTCATCCACCCAGCCAACAACGTTGACGGTCGTTGCCTGCAGCTCAAAACTCTGGCCTTCGCCAGGTGAGGCGACAACAATACCGGTCACTTCTACTGAACAACCCGTCGTCAGACGCAATACGTCTTCCTGATAATTGGGCAGAGAATTATTGATGACGGCCTGTAAAGGATTAAAGCAGGAGCCGTCATAAACGGCGACGAATGAGATACCAGCTTTAGAATCTCTCCGGGTACGTACCCAACCGCGTACGGTGACTTCACTGTCAACCGCAGCACGGCCTTGCAGTACGTCGACTACAGGCACAACGCTCATAGATTTCTCTCTTTCTTTATATATGTTGACTAAGAAATATTGGACACCCTGTAAATAGGGATTTTGCTATGTTACTTAGGCTTTCTCAGGACACAAGCAGAAATCGTCGTCAGCGGACAAGAATTGTGGCGCGAATGAAGAGAGTTGTGGGGAAATATTGAGAGAGTGAATAAAAGCCGAGCAGAATTAGATCGCAAGTATATAAAGGAAAGAAAATCTGAATAAAGCGCCGGATTGATTTCCGGCACTTTAGGGAGAGTCAGGACGCTTTTTTCACCAGCGGCAGATCGAAAGCTTTGCGCAGGGCTTTAACAAAAGCTTTGTCCTGGCAAATCGTTTTGCCTGGGCTGTCAGAGAGTTTCGCGACAGGTTTGCCATTGCACTGTACCAATTTAATGACAATATTCAGCGGCTTCACGCCCGGAATATTACATGTCAGACGCGTACCAATCCCGAATATCAGATTCACCCGTTGATGGAAATGGCGATACAGGTGTAACGCTTTGTCCAGATCCAGATTGTCGGAAAAGACCAGCGTTTTGGTCATCGGGTCGATATCCAGCGCATGATAATGCGTTATCGCTTTCTCACCCCATTCAAACGGATCCCCGGAATCATGACGCAGTCCCTGATAGGCATTGGCGAATTTGCTGCCGAAATCACGCAGGAAAGCATCCATCGTAATGCAGTCAGTGAGAGCGATCCCCAGCTGATCCGGATATTCGTCCAGCCAGGCCTGCAACGCCGCGCGCTGGCTGTTAGCCAGAACCGGGCTGATTTGCTGATGTGCCTGGAACCATTCGTGGGCTTGCGTGCCGACCGGTGCCAGCTGCAATTTATGCGCTAAATCGTAGTTACTGGTGCCGACCAGATAAGGGAATTCATTTTTCAGTGTGCTGACGATGGCTTCCTGAACTTCACCGGAGAAACGACGACGGGTACCGAAATCCATCAGACGGAAGGCACCGAGATCGATATCTGCGGCCTGTTCTTTAAAACTGGCGAGATTTTTACGCAGGTGCTCCACTGCCATTTGCGCCGTCACTTGTGGAGAACGCTGGCGATGGACAACTTCACTGATGACCGCGAGCAGCGGCACTTCCCACATAATCACTTCACGCCACGGGCCCTCGATGCGCACATACAAATGTCCGTTGCGATCGGAAACCATTACATGTTCAGGATTGTAGCGGAAGGTTTTTAGCCAGTTCAGGTAATCCTGCGTGAAGAACGGCAGCCCGGAAAGGTAGGTGAACTCGTCGTCCGTCAGCGCCAGTTGACTCATCATCTGGATTTGCTGGCGGACCTCGCTGGCGTATTCGCCCAGCAGTTCATCACCACGGCAACGGAACTCTGCCACGACGCTGATGTTGTGGTAGCGATGGTAGACTGCTTGCTGCATATGAAGCTTGTAGGCATCGGTATCTAACAGCGAAGTCAAAATCGGGGAGGCGTATGGAGTCATAGCGCGTTTACAGCATCCTCGTCAGAAACTGAGTGTTTGAACACAAACAACCGTTCCGTAAAAAAAACGTTCTGGATAAAACAGCAAAGTCTGTGAAGTATACCGTATTATCCCGTCAAAGAACCCTCATCACATCATAATTGTCGGGGAATGGTCGAGGTCTAAATGTGCTTAAATGTAGGAAATATGGGCAAGCTGGCGATTTTCCGGCGTAAAAAAAGCACGAATTGATTACATAAATTTAATCAATCTGACATTAAGGAAGAAAAAATTGGGGGCGATTAAACCCCGGTTTTCTTATGTTCATTTCGCTACGTTTGTTCACGATAGTAAACGAACTGATGTTTTCGAGAGTGATTCAGGTTTTTTTTGCCCCAAATACCGATCACCCGCATCACGACCAGTATGTGAATACCATGAAGCCATACGACAAGCTGTCCGTGACGGTTGTGTTTTTGCCGGATGCGCCAAACCCGCTGTTTTACAGAAATTTCTGTGTTTTGGTTGAAAGGTGCGCATACGCACTCACAAACTGGCAACAATCTGGGATTTCCTGATGCCTGTGGTAGAGTTTAAAGATAAAAAGTATGAAGGTCGTCCGGTGTGCTGTGCAGCGATTCGCTGACTTGCAAAACCTGCTTCATCAATCAATATCGCCATCACTACTAACCACCAACACGTCAAAAGGTTTTTTATGACTCAACTGCCACAAGCCAAGTTCCGCCACGATTATCGTGCGCCGGACTATACCATCACGGACATTGACCTTAATTTCGAGCTTGATGCACAGAAGACCCTTGTGACTGCGGTCAGTCAGATTAAACGACAGGGCGCAGAGGGCGTGCCGCTGGTGCTCAACGGCGAAGACCTGACCCTTATTAGCCTGAAGGTTAACGGCCAGGACTGGCCAAAATATCAGTTAAAAGAAGGCGCACTGGAAATTACCGGTGTGCCGGAAGCCTTTGAACTGGCGATTGTTAATGAAATTCATCCGGCAAAAAACACTGCGCTCGAAGGATTGTATCTTTCCGGTGAAGCGCTTTGTACGCAGTGTGAAGCCGAGGGTTTCCGCCATATTACGTATTATCTGGATCGTCCGGATGTGCTGGCGCGTTTCACGACCCGCATTGTGGCGGATAAAGCCCGCTATCCGTATCTGTTGTCAAACGGTAACCGTATTGATCAGGGTGAGCTGGAAGGCGGTAAACACTGGATCAAATGGCAGGACCCGTTCCCGAAACCTTGCTACCTGTTTGCGCTGGTCGCGGGTGATTTTGATGTGTTGCGCGATTCCTTCAAAACCCGTTCCGGCCGGGATGTGGCGCTCGAACTGTTTGTCGATCGTGGCAATCTGGATCGTGCAGGCTGGGCGATGGAATCCCTGAAGCAGTCCATGAAATGGGACGAAACCCGTTTTAATCTGGAATACGACCTCGACATCTTTATGATTGTCGCCGTTGATTTCTTCAACATGGGTGCGATGGAGAACAAAGGCCTGAATGTCTTTAACTCCAAATACGTGCTGGCGAAAGCCGAAACCGCCACCGATAAAGATTATCTTGGTATCGAAGCGGTGATCGGCCATGAATACTTCCATAACTGGACCGGCAACCGAGTGACCTGCCGCGACTGGTTCCAGCTGAGCCTGAAAGAAGGCCTGACCGTATTCCGCGATCAGGAATTCAGCTCTGATCTGGGCTCGCGTTCAGTTAACCGCATCGATAACGTACGTGTCATGCGTGGTGCGCAGTTCTCTGAAGATGCCAACCCGATGGCGCACCCGATCCGTCCGGAAAAAGTCATTGAAATGAATAACTTCTACACCCTGACGGTGTACGAGAAAGGTTCAGAAGTTATTCGCATGCTGCACACTTTGCTGGGTGAAGAGAAATTCCAGGCTGGCATGCAGTTGTATTTCGAGCGTCATGATGGCAGCGCGGCAACCTGTGACGATTTTGTACAGGCGATGGAAGATGCCTCAAACGTCGATCTTTCTCTGTTCCGCCGCTGGTACAGCCAGTCTGGTACACCAGTGCTGACCGTGCGCGACGACTATGACGTGGAAAAACAGCAATACACCCTGACTGTCAGCCAGAAAACCCCGCCGACGCCTGATCAGACTGAAAAGCTGCCACTGCATATCCCGCTGGATATTGAACTGTATGACCCGCAGGGCAATGTGATTGCGCTGAAACAACAGGGTAAGACGGTCAGTAACGTGCTGAACGTGACTGAAGCTGAGCAGACGTTTGTGTTTGACGACGTGGAATATCCGCCGGTGCCTTCCTTACTACGTGAATTCTCCGCACCGGTGAAACTCGATTACAAATGGGGCGATCATCAGCTGACTTTCCTGATGAAGTACGCGCGTAATGATTTCGCCCGCTGGGATGCGGCACAAAGCCTGCTGGCAATTTACATCAAACTGAACGTAGCGCGTCATCAGCAGAAATTGCCATTGTCCCTGCCGTTGCATGTGGCAGATGCGTTCCGCGCGGTATTGCTGGATGAGAATATTGATCCGGCGCTGGCGTCGCAGATTCTGACTCTGCCGTCTGAAAATGAAATTGCTGAACTGTTCGATATTATCGATCCTGAAGCGATCAGCGCTGTTCACGATGCGATCACCCGTTGTCTGGCAACCGAAATGGCGGATGAATTCCTGGCGGTTTACAACGCTAACCGTCTGCCTGCATACCGTGTCGTGCATGAAGATATCGGTAAACGTTCGCTGCGTAACACCTGCCTGCATTATCTGGCCTTTGCCGATGTGACGCTGGCAGATCAACTTGTCAGAGCGCAGTTTGAGCAGGCTGATAACATGACGGATTCTCTGGCGGCGATGTCTGCGGCGGTTTCCGCGCAACTGCCTTGCCGTGAATCCCTGATGGCGGCTTACGATGAGCGCTGGCATCACGACGGTCTGGTGATGGATAAATGGTTTATCCAGCAGGCGACCAGCCCGGCAGCCGATGTATTGCAGAAAGTCCGCTCACTGCTGAACCACCGTTCATTCAGCATGGGCAACCCGAACCGGGTCCGTTCATTAATCGGTGCTTTTGCGTCTGCCAATCCTTCTGCATTCCATGCCGCAGATGGCAGCGGTTATCAGTTCCTGACTGAAATGCTCACCGATCTTAACACCCGTAACCCGCAGGTAGCGGCGCGTATGATCGAGCCGTTGATCCGCCTGAAACGCTATGACCAGAACCGTCAGGCGCTGATGCGTCAGGCGCTGCAACAGCTGAAAGGGCTGGAAAATTTGTCCGGTGATTTGTTCGAGAAAATTACCAAAGCGTTAGATGCGTAATCGCAATTAACCGCAAAGCAAAAGGGCGATGGAAACATCGCCCTTTTTTCGTTTTGTATTCGCTGAACAGAGAGATCAGTTTTGCGCGCGTTTTGCTTCCTGCGCCACCGTGTGTGGAGGCTGTGGCGTCAGCACGCGTTCCAGCACTTCGGCTTCCAGCTCCGCCAGTCGCGCAGAACCTTTACGACGCGGACGTGGCAAATCAACCGTTAAATCCATGCCAATCTGCCCCTGATCGATAAGGATCACACGGTCAGCGACGGTCACCGCTTCACTGACATCGTGCGTCACCAGCAGCACGGTGAAATCATGCTGCTGCCACAAACGCTCGATCAGGCTTTGCATCTCGATGCGCGTCAGGGCATCCAGTGCGCCCAGCGGTTCATCCAGTAACAGCAGGCGAGGGCGGTGGATTAATGCACGCGCCAGTGCCACGCGTTGTTTCTGTCCGCCGGATAATGCTGACGGCCAGTCGTCGGCACGATCTGCCAGCCCGACTTCTTCCAGTGCAGCTTGTGCGGCTTCACGCCACTGGCCTTTCAGGCCCAATCCCACGTTATCAATCACCTTTTTCCATGGCAGCAGTCGGTCATCCTGAAACATGAGACGCGTATCTTCGCGCACCTGACTCAGCGGTGCGCTGGCGCTGAGCAGTTCGCCCTGAGTGGTTTTTTCCAGCCCGGCCAGCAAACGCAGCAGGGTACTTTTGCCACAACCGCTGCGCCCGACGACGGCTACAAACTGGCCGGGCGGAATGCGCAGATTGATATCGTTCAGCACGGCGCGGTTACCGTATTTTTTGGTGATGCCGGACAGTGTCACCGGCGTGCCTTGCGGAATACGTGCGGGGGCGTTCATGCGGCATCTCCTTGTTTTTTCTGATATGCAGGGTGCCAGCGCAGCCAGACACTTTCCAGCAGGCGGGCAAGGACATCGGCCAGTTTGCCAAGAATGGCGTAAAGCACGATAGCGACAACCACGACGTCAGTTTGTAAAAACTCGCGGGCATTCATCGCCAGATAACCAATCCCGGAGTTGGCGGAAATGGTTTCGGCCACAATCAACGTCAGCCACATGAACCCCAGCGCAAATCGTACGCCGACCATAATTGATGGCAACGCGCCCGGTAATACCACCTGAATAAACAGCGGGAAACCGGAAAGCCCGTAACTGCGCGACATTTCAAGCAGACCGCGGTCGATATTGCGGATGCCGTGGTAGGTGTTGAGATAAATCGGGAACAACGTTCCCAACGCCACCAGGAAGATCTTGGCGGATTCATCAATGCCGAACCACAGGATCACCAGCGGGATCAGCGCCAGATGCGGAATGTTTCGTAGCATTTGCAGAGAACTGTCGAGCAGACGTTCGCCCCAGCGGGAAAGCCCGGTAATAAAGCCGAGAAGCAAGCCGAGACTGCGCCGATAGCGAAACCAATCAGAGCGCGGAAGGTACTGATTTTCAGGTTCTGCCACAGCTCGCCACTCTTCGCCAGTGTCCAGAAGGCTTCCACCACTGCGCTGGGAGCGGGCAGAATGCGGTTGGATAACCAGCCCGCTTCGACAGCCAGCTGCCAGCCACCGATCAGAACCACCGGCACTACCCAGGGAGCAGCGCGGTTCAGCCAGCGTTGTGTCGTTGTCATCGGTATTCTCCTCAGTGCTGACTGGCGGTGCGTTTGGTCGCAAAGTCATGAGCGACCAGCTCGCCACGCGGCAAAATGGCTTTCTTCACAGTATTGTCATCTTCCGGTTTCGCCAGTTCCAGATGCGGGAACAGCAGTTCGCTGACGCGGTACGCTTCTTCCAGATGCGGATAACCGGAGAAAATAAAGGTATCGATGCCCAGATCAGCATATTCCTGCATACGCGCGGCGACAGTCGGGCTATCGCCCACCAGCGCCGTCCCGGCTCCGGTGCGTACCAGACCAATGCCGGCCCAGAGATTCGGGCTGATTTCCAGCTTGTTGCGGTCGCCGCCGTGCAATGCCGCCATACGATGCTGGCCGACAGAGTCGGTTTTAGCGAAAGCCGCCTGCGCGCGTTGAATAGTTTCATCATCCACGTTGGCGATAAGTTTGTCGGCAGCACGCCAGGCTTCCTCGGTGGTTTCACGCACAATCACGTGCAGACGAATGCCGAAACGCACGGTGCGGCCTTGCGCGGCAGCTTTGGCACGCACTTGTTCAATTTTCTCTTTCACTAACGCCGGAGGTTCGCCCCAGGTCAGATAAAGTTCCACCTGCTCGGCGGCGAGATCCTGTGCTTCGTCGGAAGAACCACCGAAATACAGCGGCGGGCGGGGGTATTGAACTGGTGGGTGCATCAGGCTCGCGCCTTTGACCTGAATGTGTTTGCCTTCGTAATCGACGGTTTCACCTTCCAGAACACGACGCCAGATACGCGTAAATTCCGCCGACGCTTCATAACGTTCTTTATGATTGAGGTGTAAACCTTCAGCCGCCAGTTCAGCCGGATCGCCACCGGTCACCAGATTAAACAGTGCACGACCGCCGGAAAGCCGGTCGAGTGTTGCCGCCTGACGGGCTGCCAGTGTCGGAGAAATAATGCCGGGACGCAGCGCCACCAGGAATTTCAGACGTTGTGTGACAGAAATCAGGGAAGCCGCTACCAGCCATGAGTCCTCGCATGAACGACCCGTTGGCAGTAGCACGCCGCCAAAACCTAAACGGTCAGCCGCTTGCGCGATCTGCTGAAGGTAGCCGTGATCGACCACGCGGGCACCTTCTTCTGTGCCTAAATAGCGGCCGTCGCCGTGGGTAGGTAAAAACCAGAATACGTTCAGACTCATCGTTGTGTTCCTCTCAAAGTGTGCGATTCGTTACCGCTCAGCGGCGGCTAAATGGATGTTCAGTTAGCTTGTACGGCTGGTTTCCAGATGCGGTCTTTAATTTCAACCGGCTTTGGCAAAATATGGTTCTGATAGAACAAATCGGCGGTTTGCTGCTGGCGCTTTTCTGTTTCCGCACTGACCGGCGTGATAGGCATATCCGGCAGATGATCCAGATAAGAGGCGACCACTTTTTCCGGTAACCCCATCGACTGAGAAAGCAGTTTGATACTTTGTTCACGGTCAGTTTTGGTCAGCGCATTCGCCTGCGTTAACACTTCCAGAACCTGACTGATGAACTGAGGATTGGCCTCGGTGTATTTTTTCGGTGCCAGATAGAAGGAGCCCGTCTGGTGGAGCGTCGAGCCGTCGGTCAGAACGCGCACATCACCCTGAACTTGCGCGGCCGAATAATACGGATCCCAGATAGCCCAGGCATCCACATCATGTTGCTGGAATGCGGCCCGTGCATCGGCAGGGGTCAGATAGACCGGCTGGATATCGCTGAATTTCAGGCCCGCCTGTTGCAGGGCACGCAACAGCAGGTTGTGCGAACTGGAGCCTTTCTGGAAAGCGACTTTATGACCTTTGAGATCTGCGACGGTTTTGATCGGACTCTTGCTGTCGACCAGAATCACTTCTGCTTTCGGTTTCGGGGGTTCAGAGCCGATATACAACAAATCTGCCCCCGCTGCCTGCGCGAACAACGGCGGCAAATCACCGGTACCGCCCAGATCAATACTTCCGACGTTCAGCGCTTCAAGAATTTGCGGCCCGGCAGGGAATTCTACCCAGCTTATTTTTGTGTCCGGGAAACGTTTTTCCAGTAACTGGTGTGATTTCGCCAGCACCAGTCCGACAGATCCTTTCTGATAGGCAATACGTAATTGCGCCGGATCCTTTTCCTGAGCCGTTGCGGTGCCGCTCAGGAAAAGGCTGGTCAGCAGGCTGGCCACAACCGGGATACGGCGTAATAAAGAGAAAGAAGCAGGCATGATTAATTCCTTTTAAAGTCAGACACGCAGTGCTTGCGCAGAAAGGGATGCAACAGACGGAAGCTGCGGACGGCGGCGGCTCAGCGCCAGGTAGAAGTTTTCCAGAGATTCGATCAAACGCTCTTCCAGTGCGGGGGCCAGCTTCGCAGGGAACGTCTGATAATCGGTGATCAGGCTGTCATCTGCGAAAACGCCCTGCAAAACTTCCTGTGCTTTCAGCGAGGCGAGTACCGGTTTTAGGGCGTAATCGACGGCCAGCATATGGCCGATAGATCCGGCTGTAGCCAGTGGCAACACCACTTTATGGTCGAGCGCGCGTTCTGGCAGTAAATCGAGCAGGGTTTTCAGTGCGCCGGAAAAAGACGCCTTATACACTGGTGTGGCGACGATCAGGCCATCAGCACTCGCCAGTTCAGCATTCAGTTGCTTGAGTTGCGGGCTGCCAAAATTAGCGAAAAGCAGATCGTCTGCTGAAAAATCCTGAATATTGTAGGTAAAGACTTCAACGCCACGGCTCGCCAGCCACTGGTGGCTGAGTGCCAGCAGGGAAGAGGAGCGGGAGGGTTGTCGCGGACTGCCTGCCAGAGTCACTACACGCATTTGCTTATTCCTTATAACAATCTGTTATAGAACTATCATTTTTCTTAACGAAGTGAGGTAAACCTAGCAGGCAGAGGCGGCGCAGCGGAAATCTCAATTTTGGCTATGGAAAGTTTCAAATCAGATAAAGCACGTGTCGGGTGTGCTGTGGGGCGATGGGGGGAAAGGAAATAAAAGTGAATTAAAGGTAACAAAAAGGTAATCGTTTGCGCAGCGAAGCAATTATTTGGCCAATATGCCGGTTATCATTTCCAATTGTCCGGCGCTTAGTCAATAATACCGCCCCGTCTAGCCACCGGGAATCCAGGAGTCTCCATGTATTATCCTCTTGTCAGGAAAGCACTGTTTCAGCTCGATCCAGAGCGCGCCCACGAGTTAACCTTTCGTCAGTTGAGCCGCATTTCCGGCACCCCGTTTGAATTCTTGATCCGCCAGTCAGTGCCCACCAAACCGGTAAACTGCATGGGATTATCCTTTAAGAACCCTTTGGGACTGGCCGCAGGCCTGGATAAAGACGGCGAATGTATTGATGCGCTGGGCGCAATGGGCTTTGGATTTATTGAAGTCGGTACTGTGACCCCGCGTGCGCAGGCCGGTAATGATAAGCCGCGTTTATTCCGTATTGTGGAAGCTGAAGGCCTGATTAACCGCATGGGTTTCAATAACCATGGCGTGGATAATCTGGTGAATAATGTCAAAAAATCACATTTTGGCGGCATTCTGGGGATTAATATTGGCAAGAATAAAGATACGCCTGTTGAGCACGGCGCAGACGATTATCTGACCTGTATGGAAAAGGTATATCCGTACGCCGGTTATATCGCGGTGAATATTTCATCACCTAACACGCCGGGATTACGTTCACTGCAATACGGTGAAGCGCTGGATGATTTGCTGGCAGCGATTAAGAATAAGCAGCTTGAGTTACAGCAACGCCATCAGAAATATGTGCCTGTTGCGGTGAAGATCGCACCGGATCTTTCTGAGGAAGAATTGATCCAAATAGCCGACAGTTTAGTGCGCCATAATATGGATGGCGTGATTGCGACCAATACCACACTCGATCGTAAACTGGTTCAGGGGCTAAATTATTGCGAACAGGTTGGTGGTCTGAGCGGGCGCCCGTTGCAGCTGCGCAGCACAGAAATTATCCGTATGCTCTCTCATGAATTACAAGGGCGTCTGCCGGTTATTGGTGTTGGCGGTATTGATTCATTAACGGCGGCCCGTGAGAAAATGGCCGCAGGCGCTTCCTTAATTCAAATCTATTCCGGCTTTATCTTTAAAGGTCCGGGTCTGATCAAAGATATTGTTACCCATATCTAATATTTTTCATCCTGAAGACGAGTCAGGGGTTTATTTATTAACCCGGCTCGTCTATATTTTGTCCACTGACCGTAATTCAGGCTCAGGATTTGTCTGATATCGTTTCGTTACTGAAAAATCTATTCTTACAGATTAGCCGGTAATGAAGTCAGGCAGAGGGCATGAGGGTAAACAGGATGACGAAATGAAAATTAAACCAGATGATAATTGGCGTTGGTATTTTGATACAGAACATGACCGGCTTATGCTGGACCTCGCCAATGGCATGATTTTCCGTTCCCGTTTTCCCGCCAAAATGTTAACTCCTGATGCTTTCGGAAATATGTCATTTTGTGTCGATGATGCGGCGCTGTATTTTGATTTTGAAGAACAGTGCAAACATATTCGTCTCGCAGCTGAACAACGCGCTGAATTAGTTCTGAATGCCTTAGTCGCTTATCGTTTTTTAAAACCGTTGATGCCGAAGAGCTGGCATTTCAGTCAGCAGATGCGTCCTTACCAGCCTGCGAATGGTCAGCTTGCTCAGGTGCAGGTGATGGAAAGCGGTGAACAGGCGACATTACTGGTGGTGGAATCCGGTGATAATGCCAGTCTGTGCCTGCTGGCGCAGGAACGGCTGACGGTCGCAGGGCGCGGCATGGTGCTGGGGGATGCTATTAAAGTGATGCATGACCGGCTAATGCCAGCAGCATTCCGCGTTGACAGGGATGATGTTTACGATCAGGCAGTTTAGTTTCCTGCCTGATCCTCATTAAATACACCTCTAGCCGAGCACGATATCCGTAGCCGGAATACAACTACACGCTAATATCGTTCCATCTTTTCCCACTGCACTCTCTTTCAGCGGTGCCACTTTTCCTTCTTTCAATATCATCCTGCACGCGCCACAAATTCCTGCACGACAGGAATAGGGGATACGTAATCCCTGCAATTCCAGCTGCTCGAGCAAAATCTGCTGATTGTTGCCGGTAAACTGCGTTCCCTGATAATTAATGCTGACGTCCTGCGCGGTGCTTTTTGGCGCTTCCACATTTTCAATGATATCGCCCGCGCAGTAAGGCCGTGGTGGCCTGGTTGCCAGCACCTGAACGCTGTCGCCTGCGCGGATCACGCCGCTGTTGCGGGCAATCATGTTCTGACCGAAATCGACATCGCCGTCGCTGGCGGTACGATAGCCCTGCAATGTTTTCAACGGTTCGCCACGCGGATGTTTGCGACCTTTTTCGATACTGACTGTGGTAAAAATACAGCGGCTGCAAGGTTTCACCAGATCGAAAATCACTTCCCCGATGCGGATCGTCTGCCAACTGTCTTCGGCATAGGCTTGTGCGCCGCTGACCACGATGTTCGGCCTGAATTGCTCAATCCTGACACCGCCCGGACAGCGGCGCTGTAAATCCTGCATTGAGGCTTCATTGATCAGCAGATACGGGAATCCGTCAGCAAACGACAGCGGCACTTCCGGATGTTTTTTTACCCGGCGCGTCGGTTCATCGCCAACCCAGCGCAGTTGAACGTCACGCTTTAAATAGCCACTTAACCAGCGATTTACGGGTTCCGGCGCGATGAGTGAGGTAAACTGATTGCCCCAGACTTCCGTCGGCGAGTGAACGCCTGCGAAATCACGAAATTTGACTGTGATGCTTTCGCCTTCGGGCGCGGAGATCATCAGACCATCGGGCAACAAAACCGGCGTGAACAGAACGAGGTTCGGATACTGGCGGGCTGTAATGAACATGCCTTGCGGATCGGTAATCATAAACTGGCGATCGAACGCCAGGCCGGTTGCTGTCACCAGCGAGTATGAAACCTGCAGGCCGCGCATGGATTTGACCGGGTGAACAAATAAACGTGAAAGAATGGGCACTGAAGACTGCCTCTCAGAGTGTAAAGTCTTAAGAAGAACCAGAGACTTTATGACAAGAGGCGGGGATTAGCTATAATGCGCAACAATTTTATTTTTGGTGATATGTCGATATGAACTCTTTGTTTGCCAGCACGGCGCGTGGACTGGAAGAACTGTTAAAAAGCGAACTGGAAACGCTGGGTGCGCAAGCCTGTAAAGTTGTGCAGGGAGGGGTGCATTTTGAAGGTGACGATCGCCTGCTGTACCGCAGCTTATTGTGGAGCCGTCTGGCTTCGCGCATCCTGTTGCCGCTGAACGAATTCAAAGTTCACAGCGATCTGGATCTTTATCTTGGCGTGATGGCGATCGACTGGCCGGCCGTTTTTGGCGTGGAAAAAACCTTCGCTGTGCATTTCAGCGGCCTGAATGACGAAATCCGTAACAGCCAGTACGGTGCACTGAAAGTGAAGGACGCCATCGTCGACAGCTTTACCCGCAAAATGGACGAACGCCCGAATGTGGCGAAACAGCAGCCCGACATCCGCGTAAACGTCTTCCTGCAACGTGATACCGCCAGCGTCGCGCTGGATCTCAGCGGCGAAGGCCTGCATCAGCGCGGCTACCGCGATCTGACCGGTCAGGCGCCGCTGAAAGAAAACCTGGCAGCAGCGATTGTAATGCGCTCCGGCTGGCAGGCGGGCACACCGATGGTCGATCCGATGTGTGGTTCCGGGACATTGCTGATTGAAGCGGCAATGATCGCTGCCGATCGCGCGCCTGGCTTACATCGTCAGCACTGGGGCTTTACCGGCTGGAATAAATTTGACGCTGAACTGTGGCGCGAACTGACCGCAGAAGCGCAGGTTCGTACCCGCCGTGCGGTGCAGGAAACCACGTCCCGTTTCTTCGGTTCTGATATCGACCGTCGCGTGATTGAGATGGCGCGTGCGAACGCCCGTCGCGCTGGTGTTGCGGAACTGATCAGCTTTGAAGCCTCAGAAGTTGGGAAACTGGTGAATCCGCTGCCGGAAGGCCCGGTGGGTACGGTCATCAGCAACCCGCCATACGGCGAGCGTCTGGAAAGCGAACCGGCATTGATTGCGCTGCATAACATGCTCGGCCGCATCATGAAGACCAAATTTGGTGGCTGGCAGTTGTCGCTGTTCAGTGCGTCACCTGAATTGCTGAGCTGCCTGCAACTGCGTGCTGAGCGCCAGTTCAAAGCTAAAAACGGCCCGCTGGAATGTGTGCAGAAAAACTATCAGCTGGCAGAAAACCCGACGGGTGCGGCCGGTACGCAAATGGCGGAAGATTACGCTAACCGCCTGCGTAAAAACGTCAAAAAACTGGAAAAATGGGCCAAACAGCAGGGCATTGAATGCTATCGCCTGTATGATGCCGATTTGCCGGATTATAACGTTGCGGTTGACCGCTATGGCAGCAAAGTGGTGGTGCAGGAATATGCGCCGCCAAAAACGGTTGATGCACAAAAAGCCCGTCAGCGCTTGTTTGACGTGATAAACGCCACCCTGTCTGTACTGGATATTTCATCCAGCCAGTTGATCCTGAAAACCCGTGAGCGCCAGAAAGGCACCAGTCAGTACGAGAAACTGGCGCAGAAAGGTGAGTTCCTGCTGGTTGAGGAATTCAACGCTAAACTGTGGGTTAACCTGACGGATTATCTCGATACCGGCTTGTTCCTTGATCACCGTATCGCTCGCAAAATGCTGGGTGAAATGAGCAAAGGTAAAGACTTCCTTAACCTGTTTGCTTACACCGGTACCGCCAGTGTTCATGCTGGCCTGGGCGGCGCGCGCAGCACGACCACGGTAGATATGTCCCGCACATATCTGGAATGGGCGGAAAAGAACCTGCGTGCCAACGATCTGACCGGCCGCCAGCATCGACTTATCCAGGCGGATTGCCTGTCTTATCTGGGCATGTGTGACGAACAGTTTGATGTGATCTTTATCGATCCACCGACGTTCTCCAACTCGAAACGTATGGCCGAAAGTTTTGACGTACAGCGTGATCATCTGGCTCTGATGAAAGATCTGAAACGCATTTTACGTCGCAACGGCACCATTATGTTCTCCAACAACAAGCGCGGTTTCCAGATGGATCTCGACGGACTGAGTAAACTGGGGCTGAGCGCGAAAGAAATCACCAGCCAAACCCTGTCACAGGATTTCGCCCGTAATCGTCAGATTCATAACTGCTGGCTGCTGTCCCATGCCGGCGAGGAAAAATAAAGTTTATGTCGTTAATTAGTATGTCAGGTGCCTGGCTGTCATTCAGTGACTCGCCGCTGTTGGATAACACCGAATTACACATCGAGCCGAATGAGCGTGTCTGTCTGGTTGGCCGTAACGGTGCCGGTAAATCGACGCTGATGAAGATCCTGAACCGCGAAGTGCCGCTCGATGACGGGCGTATCGTGTATGAGCAGGATTTGATTGTTGCGCGTCTGCAACAGGATCCGCCGCGCAATGTCGAAGGTACGGTGTTTGATTTCGTCTCCGAAGGTGTGTTCGAGCAGGCTGAACATCTGAAGGCGTATCACGCGATTTCGCATCTGGTTGAAACCGACCCGAGCGAAAAGAACATGAACAAACTGGCTCAGGTGATGGAGATCCTCGATCATCAGGGCCTGTGGCAGCTCGACAGCCGTATCAACGAAGTATTGCTGAAGCTGGGTCTGGATGCAGATACAGAGCTGAAATCCCTGTCCGGCGGCTGGCTGCGTAAAGCGGCGCTGGGCCGTGCTCTGGTCAGCGCGCCTCATATTCTGCTGCTCGATGAACCGACGAACCATCTGGATATCGAAAGTATCGCGTGGCTGGAAGATTTCCTGAAGGAATTCCAGGGCAGCATTATCTTCATTTCCCATGACCGTTCTTTCATCCGCAATATGGCGACGCGCATTGTCGATCTTGATCGCGGCAAACTGGTGTCTTATCCAGGTAATTACGAAGCCTATCTGCTGGCAAAAGAAGAAGCCTTACGCGTTGAAGAACTGCAGAACGCCGAGTTTGATAAAAAACTGGCGCAGGAAGAAGTGTGGATCCGTCAGGGTATCAAAGCCCGCCGTACCCGCAACGAAGGCCGCGTACGCGCTCTGAAAGCCCTGCGTAAAGAGCGTTCCGATCGCCGGGAAGTGATGGGCACCGCCAAAATGCAGGTGGTCGAAGCCGCGAGTTCAGGCAAGATTGTCTTTGAAATGGAAGACGTTTATTACAGCATTGCCGGAAAACAACTGGTGAGCAACTTCTCTGCGCAAGTCATGCGTGGTGATAAAATTGCGCTGATTGGCCCGAACGGTTGTGGTAAAACGACGTTGCTGAAACTGATGTTAAGTAAGATTCAGGCAGACAGCGGCCGTGTTCACTGCGGTACTAAACTGGAAGTGGCGTACTTCGACCAGCACCGTGCTGAGCTGGATCCTGAGCGTACGGTGATGGATAACCTGGCCGAAGGTAAGCAGGAAGTGATGGTCAATGGCCGTGCACGCCATGTACTGGGCTACCTGCAGGATTTCCTGTTCCACCCGAAACGTGCCATGACACCGGTGAAAGCGCTGTCAGGTGGCGAACGTAACCGCCTTCTGCTGGCAAAATTATTCCTGCGCCCAAGCAACCTGTTGATCCTCGATGAACCGACCAACGACCTGGATGTGGAAACTCTTGAACTCCTGGAAGAGATGATCGACAGCTATCAGGGCACGGTACTGCTGGTGAGTCATGATCGTGAATTCGTTGATAACTCGGCAACCGAATGCTGGATTTATGAAGGCGATGGCGTGATCAACAGCTATGTCGGTGGTTACCATGATGCACAGCATCAGCGCCGCAACCAGAAGCCAATCCGTCAGGCGGTGACCACGGAAAATAAACCCGCTGCACAACCTAAAGCAGAACCGGCCAAACGCACCGCGAATAAGCTCAGCTATAATCAGCAACGTGAGCTGGAACAATTGCCTTCGCAAATCAGCACTCTGGAAGAAAAAATCAGTGCCTTGCAACAGCAAATGAGCGATGCAAATTTCTTCACCCTTCCTCATGAAGAAACGCAGCAGGTGCTCACCGCTTTCGCTGCCGCAGAGCTTGAGTTAGAGCAGGCGTTTGAACGTTGGGAAGCGCTGGAAGCGCAGAAGAACGCTTAACACTGCCTCATGATTGGCAACCGGATAAAGGGAAGGCCGGTTGCCGATATTCGTAGTCTTTCCGCTGTTGAGGAGTCGATAGTGTGTTCTGACGCCCATGATCATGACCCGCACATATTATGTCCCCAATGCGATATGCTGGTGGCAATACCCGGCCTGCACATCGGGCAAAAAGCGGTGTGTCCCCGTTGCCACACTACGCTAACCTCCCGCTGGAATGAGCCTCGAAGACGTCCTGTCGGTTATGCCATCAGTGCGTTGTTCATGCTGTTGCTGGCCAATCTCTTTCCTTTCGTCAATATGAATGTTGCCGGGCTGAGCAGCGAAGTCACGCTGGTGCAAATCCCTCAGGTTCTGGTTTCAGAAGACTATGCCAGCATGGCGTCGTTATTCATGATCGTGGTGCAACTGCTCCCGGCCATCTGCATGCTGTCCATTATCATCCTCTGCCAGAGTTTCAATATTCCCGTTCGCTGGAAAGTTGTCATTGCCCGGACCTTATTCCAACTGAAAGCCTGGTGTATGGTCGAGATTTTCCTTGCCGGGGTACTGGTCAGCTTCGTGAAACTCATGGCTTATGGCGACGTGGGCGTGGGCAGCAGTTTTTATCCCTATGTCCTGTTTTGCCTTCTGCAATTGCGTGCCTTTCAATGCACGGACCGTCTTTGGATATGGCAGCACATCGAACCTGCTCCGGCGGTAAATCAGCCACTGCGCATGGGAGAAAGCGGACTGCGTCAGGGTCTGCGATCCTGTCATTGCTGCATGGCGATTTTACCGGTTGATCAAAAAGAATGCGGCCGTTGCAAAACCCATGGTCATGCACGGCGTAAAAATAGTCTGCAATGGACAATGGCTCTGCTGGTGACCTCCGTTCTGCTGTATATCCCGGCAAATCTGTTGCCTATCATGATCACTCAGGTACTGGGTAATCCGATACC
Organism: Rahnella sp. NRRL B-41462; assembly: GCF_003263525.1. Classification (NCBI taxonomy): domain Bacteria; kingdom Pseudomonadati; phylum Pseudomonadota; class Gammaproteobacteria; order Enterobacterales; family Yersiniaceae; genus Rahnella; species Rahnella sp. NRRL B-41462. The sequence goes on from NZ_JYDF01000036.1 coordinate 56,129, forward strand.
GTCTACGATTATGGCCGGGGTGGCGCTGTTATGGAGCGAAGGTTCCTATCCCGTGGCTCTGGTTATTTTGATCGCCAGTATTATGGTACCGACGCTCAAAATGATCGCTATTGGCTGGCTATGCTGGGATGCGAACAGTAATAAAGAGATCGACAGGGAACGATTACATGTCATTTACGAGGTGGTTGAGTTCGTTGGCCGCTGGTCAATGATCGACGTGTTTGTTATTGCGGTACTGGCGGCGCTGGTGAGAATGGGGCAACTGATGAGTATTTATCCGGATATTGGCGCGCTGCTGTTCGCCGGCGTAGTTATCCTCACCATGTTTGCCGCAACGACATTTGACCCAAGGCTCATTTGGGATCGTGCTGGAATGAAGTCTACAAAGGAGCCACAAGATGGCGGGAAATAACATGGCAGAGCATGACGGAACTGCCAAAGTAGAGAAAATTAAACGCTGGTCGCCAGTGTGGATCGTACCGATCGTCACTGCGCTGATTGGCGCGTGGATCCTGTTTTATCACTACAGCCATCAGGGCCCGGAAGTCACGCTGATCACTACCACTGCTGAGGGTATCGAAGGTGGCAAAACCACCATCAAAAGCCGTAACGTCGATGTCGGTAAAGTAGAGTCCGTTACGCTTAGCGATGATTTACAACAAGTTATCATCAAAGCACGACTGAACACCGGCATGGAAAAAATGCTGCGCGGGGACTCTGTTTTTTGGGTAGTGAAACCGCAAATCGGACGTGAAGGCATCTCCGGTCTGGGCACATTATTGTCCGGCGCTTATATTCAGCTGCAGCCGGGTAACAAGGGGGGAGAAAAATCAGAATATAAACTGGATGACTCCCCCCCGCTGGCTTCACCTGATGCGAAAGGGATCCGCGTGAGTCTGGAAAGTGAGCGTTCCGGTCAGCTGAGTCCAGGCGACCCGGTGTTGTTCCGGGGTTTCCAGGTCGGTACGGTGGAAACCAGTCACTTTGATCCGAAAGCACGTAACATCAAATACCAGCTTTTCATCCGTGCGCCTTACGACACACTGGTGACTGATAACGTGCGTTTCTGGAAAGACAGCGGCGTGAACTTCGATATGTCTGCCGCCGGTATGCGTGTCGAAATGGGGTCACTGACCACGTTATTTAGTGGTGGTGTCAGCTTTGATATTCCGAATGGCTGGACGCAGGGCAACGAAGCCAAAAATGGTGACAGTTATAAGCTCTTTGATGATCAGAAAAGCATTCAGGAATCGCTGTATACCCGTCACACGGATTACGTGATGTTCTTCTCGGATTCTATTCGCGGTCTGCAACCTGGCGCACCTGTTGAATTCCGTGGTATTCGTCTGGGTACTGTGGCCGAAGTGCCTTATCCGATGAATGTGGTGAAACAGCAGATGTCGGACGATTATCGTATTCCTGTGCTGATCCGCATTGAACCCGATCGCTTCGTTCAACTGCTGGGCAGTAATTTCAATATTGAAGATCATATCCGTGACGGTATTGCTCAGGGTCTGCGTGCTTCGATGAAATCCGCCAACCTGTTAACAGGGGCGATGTATATCGATCTGGATTTCTATCCGAATGAAAAACCGTGGAAAGGGCCGCTGGAAATCGGCGGGCATAAATTGTTGCCGACGGTGAGCGGAGGCTTTGCACAGATTCAGCAAAAACTGATGACAACCCTCGATAAGATCAACAATCTGCCAATCGAACCGATGATGCGCGAAGCGACAAGTACGCTGGCTGAAAGTCAGAGGACGATGAAGTCAACGCAGAAAACGATTGAGTCTCTGAACGCGATTGTCAGCAGTAAAGAGATGAAAAATCTGCCTCAGGATATGCAGCAGACGCTGATTCAGTTGAACCGCAGCCTGAAAGGCTTCCAGCCTGGTTCGCCAGCGTACGGCAATCTGGTCGGCGATATGCAGAGTCTGGATAAAACCCTGCGTGAGCTGCAACCGGTATTGAAAACGCTGAATCAGAAAAGTAACGCACTGATTTTCGCTGCCCCAGGGCAAGATGATCCTCAGCCGAAGAAGGCCAAATAATGATGAAATGGATACCTGTCGTCTTAGCATTATTCCTGACTGCCTGTAGCAGCAGTGATCAGAAAACCTACTACCAGTTGCCTGTGCTGAGCAGCACCGTAACAACAGGTAGCGTGATGTCTGCAGGTGCCGTACAGCGGCATCTGTGGGTTGAGCGGGTGAGTGTTGCTGATTATCTGGCAGGGTCAGGGCTGGTATATCAGACCAATGATGTGCAGTACACGCTGACCCAGAATAATCTCTGGGCCAGTCCGTTGGATCAGCAACTACAGCAAGCACTGGTCACCTATTTACGCCGGGACTTGCCGGGCTCGCTGGTTTCCACTCAGGCGGCGAATACCGACGATCAGGATGTGCTGAACGTTAATGTCACCGGTTTCCATGGCCGCTATGACGGTATTGTGATCGTCAGTGGCAGCTGGAGCCTGACACGCAACGGGCAGATGATTCAGCGTGATTTCACCCTGAATCTCAAGCAAAACGAAGATGGTTATGACGCGCTGGTCAGAACGTTGGCTACCGGCTGGCAGCAAGAAGCGGGCCAGATTGCTGCGCAGATAAGATGACGTTTTTTTAAGCTTAATATTTTTTAAGTTAAAGATAAAAAATCCCGGTTTCTGACCTGACAGACACCGGGATTTTTTTATGGGGATCAGCCAGATGAGAGATTAACTGGCGCGATTATTTTGTGCGCAATCCAATAATATAGCTCACAAATGTGACATTGGCGTGAATTTTGCGCATTGACCTCTCCTCATATTGCAGCTATTTGTTAGATGTGGACGCAGAAGCGGGCCACTGTTTTCTTTCCACCTGACCTGAATAATGAGGGATACAAGGCATGAAGAGACAAAAACGCGATCGCCTGGAACGGGCACAATCACGTGGATATCAAGCAGGTATTGGCGGACGCTCAAAAGAGATTTGTCCGTACCAATCATTAGATGCCCGATCACACTGGCTCGGGGGTTGGCGACAAGCCATGGAGGACAGGGCTGTTACCGCTTAAGCGGCTACCCTGTCAGAATAAGGAACAACCTCCGCTGTGCGCGGAGGTTTTTGTTTGTGGCAAATACCATCTCTGTTCGCTGAAAAACACGCATAAAAAACGGCGAGCCCATCAGACTCACCGTTTTATCAGACTCAGCAACAGGCTCTCTTAGAAAGCAGCCGCGTCTTTGAACAAACCCACTTTCAGATCAGTTGCGGTGTAAATCACCACACCATCAACCAGCACTTCACCATCAGCTACGCCCATGATCAGTTTACGGTTGATAACACGTTTGAAATTCAGGCGGTAGGTGACCAGTTTTGCGGTTGGCAGAACCTGACCGGTGAATTTAACTTCACCCACACCCAGTGCGCGGCCTTTGCCTTCGCCACCGAGCCAGCCCAGATAGAAGCCCACTAACTGCCACATGGCATCCAGACCCAGACAACCAGGCATTACCGGATCGCCAATAAAGTGACAACCAAAGAACCACAGATCAGGGTTGATATCTAATTCAGCTTCAACATAGCCTTTGCCATGGGTGCCGCCGTCTTCTTGCATCTTTACGATACGATCCATCATCAGCATATTGCCTGATGGTAACGGAGGGCCACCAGCGCCGAACAGTTCACTGCGGCCAGAAGCTACGAGGTCTTCTTTCGTATAGGAATCGCGTTTATCTACCATGTTCTATGTAAGCCTTATTTTAATGAAGGGCGAAGTTTAGCGAACAGCTGTAAGCTGAACAACTCCGATCAGCTGCGATTGAACCAGTTCAACCAGCGAAGAGGCCACGGATAACGCGGGCTGCCTTGCGATGTCGCCAGCGCAATACGCTGCTGAATTAATCCCAGCAGACTCGGACGCTCTTCTTCAGCTTCTTCTTCGTTTGTGTAAATCAATCCGGTCAGGATAGGTAGCGCTTCGGCTGCGTTATCAACTGCCCATAAATGAAACTGGCCTTCGCGAACGGCGTCCAGAACCTGCGGATGCAGGCACAGGTTGCGCACGTTGCTGGTTGGCAGAATGACCCCTTGTTTACCGGTCAAACCGCGACGTTGACAAACTTCGAAGAAACCTTCGATTTTCTCGTTTACGCCACCAATAGGTTGCACATTCCCAAACTGATCGACAGAGCCGGTGACCGCAATTTGCTGGTTGATCGGCTGCATCGACAACGCACTGATCAGTGCGCAGAGTTCAGCAAGTGAAGCGCTGTCGCCGTCCACTTCTCCGTAAGACTGCTCAAATACAATCGAGGCGGAAAAGGGCAGAGGCTGGTCGAGTTCTAACTCGGAAATCAGAAAGGCCTGCATAATCATCATGCCTTTGGCATGCAGATTACCACCTAACTCGGCTTTACGTTCGACGTCTGTAAATTCGCCGTCGCCGGCATGTACGACACAACTAATTCGGGAAGGTTCACCCAACGCTCGCGGATGCCCCGGATATTCCAGTACAGACAGGCCATTAATCTGCCCGACAACTTCGCCTTCTGTTTCAATGCGAATTTGTCCAAGTTCGATTTCATCCTGCATACGCTCCTGGAGATAACTCTCACGCCATGCACGTGCACCGGATGCCGCTTCAAGAGACTTAACGCTCAGCAACTCGTCTTCATTATAGAGTGCAGCTTCGCTAAGCTGGGTGTTCAGCCATACTGGGTCGAGTGTCAGACTGCCCTGATCGGTGCTGTGACGAATGGCCATTTTCAGAAACTCGGGCCATGCATCAGCGGCCAGGCGTGGGATCTCAAGCTCATCAGCCAGCGTATTGACATAACCACACCAGGTTTCCATATCGCTTTCTTCCGTCAGCGGCAGGTCGGCTTCAAATTCACCATAAATGGAAGAATCCACCAACTCTGGCTCCATATCACTGAGGTCACCAAGCGATAAGCGGTCACCGACCAGAATCAGGCGAATATCCAAAGGCATCGGAGGGACTGTCACAGGTAAAGGTGTCGTCTCATCTGGTGAGACCCAATGATATTGACCTTCGGTGATCATCTGTTTCAGACGCAACCACATCAGAGGCTGCGCGATGAGGGTACGGATGGAAAGTACCAGCACACCGCCATTCACCTGGTGTACCAATCCCGGCTCCAGCTGGATCTGGTCTTTGTAAATGCGCACGCACCCGAACAGCTGTTCAGGTTCAACCCATTCACGATACTGGCAGGTCGATTTCGCCGCGAATGCATCTTCCGCTGTCTTCGCCGCCAGCAGCGTTACCTTATTGCCTTCAATATGGTAACGGTTACCCGTGACTTCCGCCGGTTCAGGTAGTAAGTCGCTGACCACCTGCGTAATGCGTGACAAGTATTCGCGATTTTCCTGCGCCTTGAGCGTCATAAAACGCACACGTGAGCGGGGATGACAAAACAGCGTTAAACCATTTTCCAGCCGGGGCTGAATTCCTGCAAAATCGACAGGGGCTAACTGGGCAGCCGTTGCAAAGATTGCCTCGTAAGGCGCGGAGTCGGGCAGTAAAAGCTGCCAGTCAAGTCGGTTATTGGTCAATGTGTTAGCTGTTTTCTATAAAAAGGGAAAGTGCGATTATACAAGAATAAATCCGGCTGCATACAATGAGAGTCGTAGCGGAATTGGTCTTAGTGCACATTGCTGTACAGGTGGGCAAAAAACAACCAAAATAAGCGGTTTTATTTGGGGTGAAAATTGAATTAAAGCTGTTATGCTTAGTAAAGTTACGTGGTCACCGAAGAGTTCACGATGAAATATCAGCAACTGGAAAATCTCGAAAGTGGTTGGAAATGGAAGTATCTGGTGAAAAAACACCGGGAAGGTGAGCGGATCACCCGCCATTTGGAAAACAGCGCTGCCCAGGAATCCGTGAATCAACTTCTCAACCTGGAAAACGAGCCGGTCAAAGTGTTAGACTGGATTGTTAATAATATGAATCCGGCGCTGGAAAATCGTCTTAAGCAAACGATTCGTGCACGCCGTAAGCGTCACTTCAATGCAGAGCATCAGCACACTCGCAAAAAATCTATCGATTTAGAATTTCTGGTCTGGCAGCGTTTAGCGGGATTGGCACAAAGGCGTGGTGTCACGCTTTCTGACACAATCATTCAACTGCTTGAAGATGCCGAGCGTAAAGAGAAATACGCGAATCAGATGTCTTCATTGAAAGAGGATTTAGAACAAATACTCGGCAAGAAAGATATTGGATAGATTTGCTTTCGCGTCTCAGGGAGTCAGCTATTTGCTCTGACCGAAGGCATAAAAAAAACCCCGCCATGGCGGGGTTTTTAGTATCTGTAGCAAAGCTAAAGCGTGTTATTAAGCCTGTGGCTGAGTAACAGTATCTTTGTAGCCTTTAACTTCGATTTCTACACGACGGTCTGGTGCCAGGCAGTCGATCAGAGCAGCACGGCCTTTAACGGAGTCACAGGTAGAACCGGTAACTGGGTTAGATTTACCCTGGCCTTGTGCAGAGATCTTGTTAGCAGGGATACCTTTAGATACCAGGTAATCTACTACGCTCTGAGCACGTTGCTCAGACAGTTTCTGGTTGTATTGTTCTGAACCGATACGGTCGGTGTAACCCAGAACGATAACAGAACCGTCTTTAGGATCGATAGAGCTCAACTGGCTGTACAGCTGATCCAGAGCCTGTTGGCCTTCTGGTTTCAGAGTCGCTTTGTTGAAGTTGAAGAGAACGTCAGATTTCAGAGTGAATTTCTTAGTCTCTACAACTGGAGCTGGAGCTGGTGCTGGAGCAACAACTGGAGCAGCTGCTTCATCTTGACCGAAACGGTAAGAAACACCTACAGACAGCATTGCGTTATCAGGACGTGCACCAACGGTAGCCGCGTCACCAATGTTGTTAACCCACTGGTAATCCAGACGGGTAGCCCAGTTTTTGGTTACTGCGTATTCAACACCAACTGCTGCCAGTGGAGAAACACCAGTGTCATGATCACTTACGCGACCATTAGCACCGTTGTTGAAGTTACCTTTAGCATCTGCACGCCAAACCATACCACCCAGACGGGTGTACAGGTCCAGATCGTCAGTCAGCGGGTAGCTCAGTTTAGCAGCCAGCTGAACGCCTTGTGCTTTGAACGCGCCGTTATTTACGCTGCCTTTGTAAGGCATACGGCCAAGCCAGTCATATCCCATTTCAAAGCCCAGGTATTGGTTCGCTTGGTAACCCAAGAACGCACCTGCACCCAGTTGGCTTTCGTGGGTAGGGCCGTTGCCGATACCGTTGTAAGCGTTTGCGAAACCAGTGTCATGGTATTGGGACCAGCCCAATTTACCACCGGTATACCAGGTGTTATCTTTAGGGGCGGCTTGCGCTACGGTAGCGAAACCTGCCAGTGCCACTGCTAATGCGATAGCTGTCTTTTTCATTTTGCGCCTCGTTATCATCCAAATAGGCAATTGAGCTTTAAGCTTTTTAAGCCCTTGGTTAAAATCCTTACGCCAAGATTATTGCTTCATTTCAGAACTTGCCACTTTACGTTGGCATTATCGAGCAACCTTGGCGTTGTAAAGTCTACAACGTGGCGCGAAACTTACAAGCTTGATGTGTTAACACCGTGGAAAAAAAGGGAAAAACGGACACATTTCTTAACGGCTTTGGCAATTTGCTGACAAAATCTGGCACTAATCTGCATTCCGGAAGCCCGTTTTTACTGGCTTGCAGGCATTATTCAGCACAAATCACTAAGTTCCGCATTATTTTCATAGGAAGATTCCTATTTTGAACTAATGGTATACGGAAGAGTGAATTTTTACTGTGGAATGATGTCCACAAGCTGAATTCTGTTCATTTGTCGGTCTCATTATGAAGCCGTAAGCACCACCCTGGCGTGCTGCAATTTGCAATCTTTCCCTCTCAGTATCACTCAAATCCGGAAGCCATCCCAACACGACACTGTAGTTACCCGTCTGCAAGGCTTTCTCCATCGCATCTACCGTCGACATCGCCGTAATTTGATTAACTTGCACCATCTTATCCACCGGCAGACCTGACTGAGATAACCAATGACGGCTCAGTTTTTGTTGAGGTGTGAGCCACAACAACCAGCGAGACTGCATACCCAGGTGTTGCAGTAAGGGCAGTAATAACTGCGCAAAAGCAGGTTGGCTCGCACTATAGACGAACTCAGTGATCAGACCATTATTCAAGGATGCAGACGTATTTACCTGTGACGGAGTGACGGGCAAAGCAAGCTGACTAAAATGATGATTTGTATGGTGTTGAGTTCGCATAATGATGTACTCCAGTGAGTTACTGTATGTATGTACAGTACTCTGGCGGTGAGCAAAGATCAACCCAATTTTTCCAAGATATCTCGCAAATTTTGAAGGCAACAGGCTGTAACGGCATTTTATGTTTGTTGGAGTTCATAAGATTGCGTATTTTGCTTTTAGCTGTTTTGGTAACTCAAAATGGAAGCAAGGGATTAACGTGAAAAGGATAACGCAATGATAAACAAATCAAAAAAACGAGTGCTTGAGTGTCTGGAGATTTTTGCCCCGTTGGGCAATATTCGTTCCCGCACCCAATTTGGGGGGATGAGCTTGTCCGCTGACCGCGTCATGTTCGCCCTGGTTTCTGATGGTGAACTCTATCTGCGAGCGACCGGAGAAACCGAAACTCATTTTCGCCGCAAAAAGATGGAGAGGCTGACCTATCGCAAGCGAGGCATGGATGTGCAGTTGCGTTATTTCAAAGTGAGTGCCCGGCAATGGAGTGATCACCAGGCACTGTGCGAGCTGGGCAGATTATCGTTGCAAGGGATGTTGCGGGATATAGAGCTGAAAAAAAACAACGAAGCGGTCCGATTGAAAGATTTACCCAATCTCTCGCTGGCGCTCGAAAGGATGCTCTGGCAAGTCGGCATTGAGAACTCGGGGGACTTGCGGTTACAGGGGGCCTGCCATACCTACCTCAAACTGTGTGCCATTAAAAAAAAGAATTTAGGGATTAATTTATTGATGGCACTCGAAGGGGCAATTTTGGGCTTCCATGAAGCCGCTTTGCCGATGGAATCCAGAGAGTCATTAACTCACTGGTTTAACCATCACCAAGAGCAGCTATCAACGGTTGTGCACTAAATTTGCGTAAGTTATCTGCAATTAGAGCCGATTTTGTGCCGGCAGGATCTTAGTATTAAGACTGGTGAGCTCAGGCAAATGAGCCACCAGTAATCCAATTTGCTGAAGCACGAGCTGCTCTTTACTGTCGATATCCGTTGTACGCATCTGAATACGTGCAGTGAGTTCACCAAGCGCGTGTTGGATGCGTTCTGCTTCAGAAGGCAGATGATGCAAAGCGCCGTCAACGCAGCATGCTGCATCATCCAGCAACCTCAGGGTTTCGGCATCATTGAGTTTTTCGCGATGGGCACCCAGCGCTGAAATGTAGCTCAGCATAGTATGATTGAGGCATAACAGGCGAAACGCCGCTTCGAGTGTCGCCGGTTCGTTATTTCTCTCAGAGCTCATGTTCGACACCACGGACGCCAGTTCGGCATCGCAATTATGCGCATCACGGCGGGCCAGACGGTACTCGAGACTGTTGTCTTTCCCCTGATGGTACTGCACCAGAATAGCATCAAGATAACGGCAATTAGCATCGAACGTTTTTCTGACCACCTTATCAAGTTGCCTGAATTTCCAGTCGGGCCATATAAAGGTCACTGCCGCCCAGGCGATACCACAACCAATCAGCGTATCGATTACTCTCGGGATAGCGACTTCAAATCCTTCGCCTAACAAATTGAAGCATAACAACACCAGAAGGGTGATGAACATTGTGGCCTGCGCGTATTGCACTGTGCGGAACGCAAAGAACAATAACCCGCTGATGACGATCAGAATCATTTGCCCGTCAACGGACGGAACGAAATACAAGATAGGGATCCCGAGAGCAATAGCGGCGAGTGTTCCGATTATCCTCAGAGCTAACCTCCGGCGGGTCGCACTGTAGTTTGGTTGACAGACAAAAAGACTGGTGAGCAAGATCCAGTAGCCGTGATTTAAGCCGCTGACCTGAATGAAAACGTAGCCTACAAAGAGCACGACAGACATACGAATTGCATGACGGAACAACACCGATTGCGGCGTAAAATGGCGGGAAATGCGCAGCCAGATATCATCAAGGCCAGTCAGACGGTCTTCCGCAAACGGGCTTTTGCCGGTCTGGTTTTCCGGCAGAGATTGCTCCGACTCGATATTTGCCAGTTGCGCGTCAATCGCATGCAGATTGCGTAAAAGATGGCGTAACGCCTGTAATGTCTCACGGTGTTCGTGATGAGATTCCAGACGTTTGAGGGCTTCTTCCAGCCGGGAAAACGCCCGTTCGAACTGGCTGTTGTGGGTATATTGCTGGCGATAAAGAATGCATTGTGACAGCTGTAAACAGGCCCGCGCCTGCATGCTCATCAGGCGCTGAAAGCGGAACAGAATATCACTGTGATGAAATTGTTCACTGAGTTTGAGGTACTGCACGTGGGACGAGCTGGCGCGCTCATGAATATCCTGCACCACAAAATAATAATGTAATGTCCGGCGGGTCCCTTTCTGGCCACGATCTCCTTTCAGCCGGGTCTGTAGCGTATTTTTTGTTTGGTTCAGTGTGGAGACCAGTTGACCGTTGGCCATGGCCAGCTCGACCAGTTGCTGGTTGTTATCTTCCTGATCGGGATCAAACAACGTTGCTTTAGCTTCAAGATAAGCCGCCAGTTGCGTGAAACAGCGGGAGATCTGATCCTGTAACGGACGGATGGGGAAAATAATATGGCCAGCCAGCGTCAGCAGGTTATACCAGATAGCACCCGCAAGCAGGATCAGCGGTTGCTGATACCAGATGTGATACATGCTGGTGCCAAGCATCGTATATATGGCGATCAGCAACGCGCCGAAGGCAATCGTGGCATAACGCTGCCCCAGGGCCCCCAGCAGGATGAATCCGCAGGTTGAAATCATCAGCCCGGGCGCAAAAAGCCACGGATAGGGGAAGAGTAATTCTATGGATGCTGAAGCAATAAAAAAACAGACCAGGGTAATCAGCAAATTGCGCAGACGGCCAGCGAGACGATCATCAAGATCGGCAAGAGCCGCAGCAACCACACCGAGTGTAAGGGGGATTGTCAGCGTGAACTGACCCAACCACCATGGCAATGCCGCAGCCCCTGTCAGCGCAATGAAAATCCTGATGTGATAAAGAATATTGCTGTTATAGGCATAGCGCCGTAAACCGGGTGCAATAGAAAGCACGAAAAACCCACCTTAAAATTCAAAAATGTTGAAACATCGCAATCAGCGAATGCGTCCGTTTTCTCTCTGACGGCTTGCATTAGCTTCACGAACTTGCTTTGCCAGCTCGACGGAAACGACCCTGCGTCCTACCGGCCAGAGTGCAATGGCAGCAATTTTAAAGTTCGCAATGCCCACCGGAATACCGATTATGCTGATACATTGCGCGATACCGGCAACGATATGCGACAAGCATAACCACCAGCCGAAAAAAATAAACCAGAAGATATTCAACAGAGTACCTCCGCCGGACAGCAACGCGCTGCGTTTTTCCGGATACAGGTCATCGACATGTACGGCTTCATTGCCAAATGGCAGCAGTGAAAGACGGGTGATTTCCCAGCAAGAACGGGTGAGGGGCAGAGTAAAGATCAGCACGATACTGACCAGCGTAGCAAGCAGCCAGGCAAGCGTGGTGAAAAAACCACCTAAAACAAAGTTAAGAATATTGAGTACGGTACGCATGGCAGCTCTTCCCGAAGAGGTTAAAAAGTTGATAAATTTCGTGTTCACATAACGCAAACATACCTCTTATTCTACTCTGTTTTGGAGCGTGGATCGCCTGCGCTTATCAAAGGTAAACTCTTAAATGCTCTTGCATGTAAAATGTCAGGAATTAAAGAAAAACACGGTGTGATGATATGGAACTGAAATCGACCTCATTCGGGAAACATCTGGCGCAGCACCCTTATAACCGGGTGCGTCTGCTTAATGCCGGCGTGGAAGTCAGCGGCGATAAACATCACTATCTGATCCCTTTTAATCAGCTTATTCAGATTCGCTGCAAACGTGGCATCGTCTGGGGGGAGCTTGAATTTGAATTGCCGGAGCAAAAAGTGGTCCGGCTGCACGGCACCGAATGGCAGGAAACACAGCGTTTTTATCAATACCTGCTCAATATCTGGCAGACCTGGAGTCTCGAGATGAGCGAGGTCAGCGCCGGAGTATTGCGCGGGCAGGTTGAAAAAATTACCCAGATTGAACAGCAAGACAAATGGTTCAAACGCATTGATCTGGCGGATGTGCAGAAAGACATTACTGAGGCATTTTCTGCGATCCCGGTGCCTGTTGAACGTCTTACTGAATTTAATAATTGTCGGGAAGATTATCAGACCTGTCTGCGCTGGCTTGAGCAGGGTAAACGCAGTGTCGACCGGCGCAATCTGGCTTGGACTGACAGGGTGATTGCTGATAACCGTGACTTTTTTGATACCGTTGAAGTGTCACCGCTCAATGACAGCCAATGCCGCGCTGTCGTGAACGGTGAAGACGCGGTGCTGGTGCTGGCTGGCGCGGGCAGTGGTAAAACGTCGGTGCTGGTGGCGCGCGCGGGCTGGCTGTTGCGCCGTCAGGAAGCGCATCCTGAACAAATTCTGTTGCTGGCCTTTGGTCGTCAGGCAGCGGATGAAATGAACGGGCGTATCAAAGAGCGTTTGCATACTGAAGGCATCAAGGCCAAGACATTTCATGCGCTCGCTTTGCAGATTATCCAGGAAGGCAGCAAAAAAGCCCCCAAAATCAGCAAACTTGAAACCGATTCGAAAGCCCGGCGCAGCTTACTGATTAAGACATGGCAGCAGCAGTGTGCAGAGAAAAAAGTGCAGGCCAGCGGCTGGCGGCAATGGATGACAGACGAACTGGAATGGACCGTTCCTGAGGGTGATTACTGGAAAAATAAATCGCTGGCGGAGCGCCTCGGAAGCCGCCTTGAAC
>NZ_JYDF01000037.1:0-28014 GCF_003263525.1 Rahnella sp. NRRL B-41462
CCCCCCTGCGGCGTATTGATCTGAACATCGGCGCGGCAGGGAAGCCGCTGAAGCTGGTCGTAAAAATCGGAAAACTGAGAAGGTTCTGCCGGTGTGTCGCAACGGACCAGTAAATCGAGATCGCTGTCGGCATGCATCACCGGGAGGTCACTGGCCAGCGCGTAGGCGCAACTGCCCGTCACGCCCCATGAGAAAGGCAGTTGCAGACTGCATAACGTGATCAGCGCCTGCACCGGTTGCTGAGACACAAACGGCGAGTGCAGTAATGCATTCACGTCGCTGACCAGTGATTCGGGCGTGACGACCCGCACCACCGCCGCCGGGTCAATCCAGGCGGCGGCTCGCTGAATACGGGTCAGCCCGCGAATACCCACCGGAACCGCACCGTCAGCACGCTTATCGCGACGCACTACCAGCGGCAGCGCAGTGCGCCAGCCGGTGTTTACCCATTCGGGTAAAGTGTCGTCGCTTTGCAGCGCTGAACGGTCGCTTATCCAGACAAAATCATGGGCACGCGGGTCACACATATTCAATCCTTCTTAAATCAATGCAATGCAGCGGTCAGTGAGATAAACAGCGGCAAAGTCACGATACACAATACGGAACTGATCAGCAGTGATGCTTCTGCATCCGGGGACTGCACACCGAAACGGTTACCGAACACGATACCGAAGAAACCGGCAGACAGCGCAATCATCAGTATTGCGGTCACAGCAACCTGACCGCTCAGGCCAAATGCCAGAACCAGACCCCAGGCGATGAACGGCTGGATCAGGTTTTTCGCCACACAAGACAACAACACCGGACCGTTAATTTTCAGTTTACGGGCTGACAGGATCACACCGGTCAGGAACAGCGCAGATGCGGTCGCTGACAACCCCAGCGGCTTGATCGAAGCCAGGAAAATTTCCGGCATTTTAATGCCAATCGCTGACAGGATCACGCCCAGCAACGGTGCCCAGACGATCGGTTTTTTCACTGAACGCCACATCAGAACCGGCAGTAATGCCAGGGAAGATCCCTGATTTTCACCACTGAGACGCGCTTTTTCACGTTCAAGGATCAGCAGACAGAACGGCGTCATCAGCACGGAACCGCAGGCGATAGATACCGCGACGGACAGTGATGTTGACGGCGCATCACCCAGCACGCTGCCCAGAATAGGCAAACCCAGTGCCGCATAGTTCGGCAGTGCGACAGTCAGCGTCAGAACCGCCGCATCCTGCGCAGATTTTTTGAAGACTTTGGTGCAAATAAAGTAAATCGCTGCGTAGGTTATCCACATCGCCAGAACCAGCACCAGAATCAGCGGTGACTGTTCCACAATGCCCGCCCACGGGGTTTGTACGGTGGCTGCAAACAGCGCAGCAGGTAAAGCAAAATCCATCACGAAAATATTCAGTAAAGAGACATTCTGGTTATCCACCATTTTCGCTTTCCCGGCGTAAAAACCGAGGATCATGATGACGAAAATAGGGGCAAGCGCGTGCAATATTACGTAAGTCATAGCGTTTTTCCTGAGGCAAAAAATGATTGCTCAGTCGGCGCCGGTGCGATGGTTTTTTTAGTATGACAGTCCAGTTGCAGACAACAGCAGGCCCTCGCCCGGACGGTATGTCAGGGCGGGAACCCGCAATGCGGCTGCGTCACGCTGTTTGCAGGTGCGTTACCGGTTGAGACTGAAAGTTGTTAACGAATTACCATTCCTGGCGCATCTGCTGGCGAACGCGCTGCGAACTTGCGCGGTTTTCTGCACCCAGACGGTTGCTGAGGCTAACGCCTTCTTTGCGTGCGTCCTGGATGTTTTGCCAGACAACGTTTTGCACGTTGCTGATGTCGTCGGGTGTGGCCTTATCCGGATCAGCGATGTCGAGTAATTGCGACAGCAGGCCCAGCGTGGCGTAGTTTTCGATGTCGTAAGCCATCGGCGGAATGGTGGCAGCCAGTTTTTCCAGCGCATCCACAGAACGTAAGGTGATACGTGCGGCGGATTCTTTACCCATCGCGTGGATCATCACGCCGTTGTTTTTGAAGGCGATCAGTTTGTTAGCCTGATAACCGTGCGCCAGAAACGCACCGGACATCGCTTTACCGACAATCAGCCCGACCACCGGATGCCCGGCCAGACGCGCTTTGGCGTAAGCGCCTGCGGCACCGGCCAGCGCCTGATGGATACCGAACGCTTCTTCGCGGCGACCATAAGCCTGACTTGGTACGTCGATGACCGCCACGATGGCGCGTTTGGTGCTGGCATCCGCGTCGGCGTCAATCACGTCGTTAACGACTTTTGCCAGATTCCAGCCTTCGAGCAAACCGACTTCGCCGCCCGCTGCACGCGGATACTGGTTATTTTTGTCCGGCACCACGGCGATGAAACGTACCGGCTGGTCATTCATTTTGCCGTCAGCCGCTTTCACGGAAGGGCAAAGACCGGTTACCGGAGTGGCGTCTTTGGTCAGTTCAGCGAACCAGTAATCACCCCGGCTGGCTGCATTATTTGCTACGTTGCTCATGCGCGATCCTCCCGGTTAAACAAGGCTTCCGTCACTTCACGGCTGGCCTGCTGCGCGGTGTCAAAACCGGTCAGTTTTGGCAGGTAATAATCATAATTATCAGAACGATGTGTCGCAGGTACGCCCGCTTTAATAAAGGCCAGCACGCTGTCTTTCACTTCATTCAGGGAATCTTTCACCAGCGCATCAACAAACCCGCTGTGATAACGCACTTCGCCACCGGTCATGCTCCAGATAAACGGACGGTCGCGGGAATCGTATTCATCGATACCGGCTTCCTGTTCGATAACCTGCGGACCGTTCAGTCCCAGACGGGCTTCACGGGTGACAATCAGATAGCTGCACAGCGCGGCGGCAATCGACATCCCGCCAAAGCAACCAACAGTACCGGCAACGACGCCGATCACCGGCGTATAGCGGCGCAAATCAACAATGGCGGCGTGAATATCCGCGATCGCCGCCAGACCCAGATTGGCCTCCTGCAAACGCACACCGCCGGTTTCCAGCAGCAGAACGGCCTGCGTCGGGATGCCGTTACGGTTATCTTCTGCAGCCATTTCCAGCGCAGCAGCCATTTTGGCACCGGACACTTCGCCCATGCTGCCACCCTGGAAGCTGCCTTCAATCGCCACAACGACAGCGGGCTGGCCGTTAATCTGACCTTTGGCGACGACCATGCCGTCATCGGCCTGCGGCACGATGCCCTGCGGTTCCAGCCACGGCGACATAATGCGTTCGAACGGCCCGAGCAGTTCACGGAAAGTCCCGGCGTCCAGCAATTTGCGGGCGCGCTGACGGGCGCTCAGTTCGATAAAGCTCTGATCAGTATCAGTTGGCATTTTCAGCCTCCTCAAAGACCTGTTCGATACGCAGACGGGCAACCCCGGGTGTGGCGCCAAAATCATTGATGTCGAGACGACCGGCCGGTAATTCACGCAGCGCACTCAGACGGTTAAAAAAGTTCTGCCATAAGGTATGGCTGCCGTCGACCGAGGTGGTGACGATAATGTTCAGTTCATTGACTGTTTTTGGTTCATACAGCGCTTCTAAATCGCCGGAACCTACCACGCCTGCTTCGGCACGGCCTGCCAGCGGTTTTGCCGCCGGGTAGTTAAATTCAAAACGTTCCATAACACCTCTTTGTACTGATGTTAGTTAATGCGTATCCGGTTCAGACCACGCTGACGCGGTCAAGAAACAGCGTCGCAGCCAGTAAATCAGCGGCACCGCCGGGCGATGTGTTGTCCGCCAGCATCCGGTGTTCGAGATGGCGCAACCGTTGTTTGCCCGCCATCGTGCTGGTGCCACCGGCTTCCAGCACGGCCTGCGCGCCCTGATGCATGGCTTCCAGCGCCGGTAAGCCACCGCGTGACAGCACGCAGGTGTCGGCCAGTGTGGACATCACCGCCAGTAAGGCATCGACCTGCGCTTCGCTTTCGCTGGCGCCGTGTGCCCGGCTGTGATGAAGCTGCGGCAGTGCACAACCGATAATGTGCGGGAAACCGCTTTGTGCCTCTTCGCGTGCACCCGGCACCTGATAACGCTGCACGGCGTGCGAACCTTTACTGAATTTTTTCGGGCTGAAAGCATCGGGCAACACCGCAATTTTCGCGGCGCGCTGCGCAATATGCAGCGGCAGTAAACTTTCCGGCTGCATGGCAACGGCGCTGACCAGCAACCCCATCGCCCAGATAGCGCCCCGGTGAGTATTCACGCCGCCGGTTTCCGCCATCATCTGCGCTTCGCCAGCACGACCTAAACGGCCCACTTCCTGACGCAGGGCGATATCCGCCGGGCGCTGCCAGCTGTGTAAAGCCAGCAAATAGAACGTGGATGTCAGGCTGCGCGCCGAACGCACCATCAGATCTAAACTTAAATCCTGATGGGCACCGGCACTCCGGCTGTCTACCAGCCCCGGTTTCGGGCTAAGCCGCGCTTCGTCGATCAGCGCCTGCGTCGCCGTTTCTGCCAGCCTTTCGGCCAGTTCTTCCGCTGTGAGCAGAGCGCCAGTCGTTAAAGTCTGCGGCATAGTGATCACCAGCTACGGAATTTGGCTGGCGGGTTATACAAGCCGCCGGACCAGTCAACCAGCTCGCTCACGCTGCCCGCCGCCAGTAATGAACGGGTGGCGTCGGTGCGGCGGATGCCCATATCTTCCGGGAAGACCACCAGTTCCTGACGACGCAGGTCGGCGACGCGTTTGGCGTCAACGCCCAGACCGATGTCAGTGATACCGGCAACTGCCGCCACCATCGCACGGCGTTCTTCGAGAGAACGGGCACGGTAAAGATAGGCGATACCTTCTTCGGTCAGCACATGGGTCACGTCGTCGCCGTAAATCATCACCGGCGCCAGCGGCATACCGGATTCTTTACCCACATCGACGGCTTCGAGTTTCTCAACGAATGTCGGTTTGCCACCGGCCTGGAAGGTTTCCACCATCTGTACGACCAGTTTTTTACCGCGAGCCATCGGGTCCGGCTCTTCAATCATGTCGAGCCAGGCTGGCGTGGAGTGACGGCGACCGTGCGGATCATGCCCCATGTTAGGCGCGCCCCCGAAACCGGCCAGACGACCGCGGGTCACGGTTGACGAGTTCGCCAGCCCGTCAACCTGCAAGGTCGAACCGATGAACATGTCTACCGCGTACTGGCCTGCCATCTGGCAGAACGCACGGTTGGAGCGCATAGAACCGTCGGAGCCGGTGAAGAACACGTCAGGACGGGCGCGGATATATTCTTCCATCCCCATTTCGCCGCCGAAGCAGTGAACGGTTTCCACCCAACCGCTTTCGATAGCCGGGATCAGCGTCGGATGCGGGTTCAGTGTCCAGTGTTTACAGATTTTGCCGCGCAGGCCGAGCTGTTCGCCGTAAGTGGGCAACAGCAGTTCGATAGCGGCGGTGTTAAAACCGATGCCGTGGTTGAGCGACTGCACGTTGTGTTTGGCGTAGATACCTTTAATGGCCATCATGGCCATCAGCACGTGAACCGGTTTGATCAGGCGCGGGTCACGGGTGAACAGCGGTTCGATGAAGAATGGCTTGTCGGCGACGACCACGAAATCGATCCAGTCGCCCGGAATATCGACGCGCGGCAGATCAGTGTCTTCTTCAACCAGTTCGTTGACCTGCGCAATCACGATACCGTTTTTGAAGGCTGCGGCTTCGACCAGCGCCGGGGTGTCTTCGGTGCTTGCGCCGGTATACAGATTGCCTTTGCGGTCAGCTTTGAAACCGGCGATCAGTGCGATGTTCGGCACCAGATCGACGTAAAGACGGGAATACAGTTCGATATAGGTGTGGATCGCACCGATTTCCATCTGACCGTCTTCCAGCAACTGCGCGATGCGCAGGCTTTGCGGACCGGAGAACGCAAAATCGAGCTTACGGGCGATGCCACGTTCAAAGAGATCCAGATGTTCAGCGCGGCTGACGCTCGGCATGATCATATGTAAATCATGCAGCTTTTCAGGATTCACTTTCGCCAGTGATCGGGAAAGGAAGTCAGCTTGTTTTTGGTTGTTACCCTCCATCACCACGCGGTCGCCGGAGGCAATCAGCGTTTCGAGGATGGGGATAATTTTATCTGTGGGTAAAACTTTACCCTCTGCCACGGAACGGACACTGTCGATACGCCGTTGTTTTTCATTGCGGCGGGTGTCCCACACTTTCGTGGTCTGCGGATGTTGCGGCATGCCAAACCTCCCTGGGTTGAGCTTGCTGAATCTTTCCCGGCGTGATGAAACAAGAGGCATCGGGAAGTTCAGTCAAGTGGCGGTTGCATCACATTTGACCTGTTTTGATAGCCTGCTAAGTGTAAGCAGCGAAGAATATTGCATCAATTAAGCGTCCGGACACTTCGTTACGCTGAGAGTAACGATCTGACGTATTTCTTTAAAAACAAATTGATACAGAACAAAGAAAGAGAAGGAGCGCACAGAAAACGGGAATAAAAAAGGGATGCACAAAGGCATCCCGGGGTTCAGAGCAGCATAAAAGCGATTATTTGAAGACTTCAGCCGTTGCGGTGATTTTCTTCTTCTCCTGAGCCGCAATCACCACATAGTATTTGCCGCCCTTTTCATCAGCCAGTTTGGACAATTCTTCTTTCGCATCCATTGGCGCAGTGTATTCATTGCTGGTCGTGACCACGCCCAGACTGGTGTAACCCTTATCTTTGGCTTCTTCTTTCGAGATCATCTCTGCCGCCATCGCGTTGAGTGAGAATAACCCTGTCAGAATTGCCGCAACGATAATTTTGTTTGATTTCATGACATTACCTCTAAATTGGATGAATAGTTCTCAAAGAAAGCAGTCAGGATATGAACAGCGGGTGTATCTGCGCTGGCATGACCTTCATGGTTAAACGCCAGTAAACTCCCCAGAGACGCAAACAGGCTCGCGTAACAACTTACGCCCACCTTTCACCCCGTCATCATCGGCTTAAGTATTAGTCACCCTTGAGAATTAGCCAGAAAATTGAAAAAAATATTTACATTGGCTTGCAGTCTGCAATCAGGAAACGCTCGACAAGTTCACAAAACCTATCAGGGTGGGAGATAAACGGCGCATGTGCAGCCTTTTCAACGACTTCCGAACAGGAATCGGGCAGAATCGCATCCATCAGCGGCACCATTTTTCTCGGTACCAGCCCGTCGAGCGCACCGTAAATACGCAGGACTGGCAAGGTCAGTTGCGTCACCGGCTGGCGCAAATCCACGTTGCGTAAAATCTCCAGCCCGCCATTGAGCACGGCCACCGGCGGCATCGGCAGATTCAGAACGATCGATTTAAGCAGCCGCGCATCCTGACGGGCGCTGTCGCTGCCCAGCGTCTGCAGCGCCAGAAAACGCTCAACCGTGCGCTGGAAATCTTCACTTAACTGATGCTGAAAACCCTGTAATACGTCCGGGCGGATCCCCGGCCAGTTTTCATGGGCTGCAAAACAGGGCGATGATGCCACGGTAATCAGTTTTTCCACGCGCTGCGGCGCACTCAGGGCTATCTGGCTGGCCACCAGGCCGCCCAGCGACCAGCCAAGTAATGCGCTTTTCTCCGGCATTGCGGCAAGCACGGTTTCCGCCATCTCTTCCAGCGTCATCGCCCCGAAACCCTCACTGCGGCCATAGCCCGGCAGATCAATCAGATGCAGACAAAATTGCGGCGCAAGTCGCTCTGCCGTGTAACGCCACACTTCGGCATTCAGCCCCCATCCGTGAAGCAGCACAAGATGGCGATCTCCTTCGCCGATAGTCTCCCGGTAAAGCGTATTCATAGCGTATTGTCCGTGTCTGTCTGATTGGCAAAAGGAACCCGCCGCTATGCTAACAATTGCCAGCCGCTGTTGGCTATGCCAGTGTCCGCTGCATCTCCCGGTTCAGGGCATTTGCAGTTTGTGCATGAAACATCTGCCGGTCGCACCGCCCTGCTGCCTGCGCTGCGGATTGCCCTCTTCCGGGGGCCATGCCGATTGCGGACGTTGTCTGTTAAAACCCCCACAGTGGGACGCGATGATCTTCGCCAGCCCTTATGAAATGCCGGTGAGCGGGCTGGTTTTGCGGTTCAAATTCTCCAGGCAACCGGAACTCGACACCACGCTCGCCCGTTTACTTTTTCTGCGCTGGCAGGAACGCTACCGGATGAGCAATCTGTCCAGACCCGACGTGCTTCTCAGCGTGCCGCTGCATCAGAAGCGCTATTTCTCGCGCGGGTATAATCAGAGTGAATTGCTCGCGAAGCCGCTGGCACGCTGGCTGCATTGCCAATATCTGCCCGATGCCCTGAGCCGCAACCGGCGCACGCCGCCGCAGCAAAGTCTGACCGAGCACGAGAGAAAGTGGAATCTGCGCAAAGCCTTCACCTGCCATGCCAGCCTGCGCGATAAGCACGTGATGTTGCTCGATGATGTGGTCACGACCGGCAGTACTGTCAGGGAAATCAGCAAGATTCTGCGTAATCAGGGCGTTGCTTCGCTGCAAATTGCCTGTATTTGCCGGACTTTACAGGCGTAAGCACGTGCTGCTAACACACTGGCAACGTGAAGGGTGACGGGTAAAAACAAAGGGCGTATTATAACCAACTAGAGTAGTCAACTATTGAGCGAATGTTATGATCCTTATTACCGATGCTGCCCAAGAGCACTTTGCCAAATTGCTGGCAAGCCAGGAAGAAGGCACCCAAATCCGCGTATTCGTGATCAATCCCGGTACGCCAACCGCAGAATGCGGTGTCTCCTATTGCCCACCTGACGCCGTAGAAGCGACGGATACCGAACTCAAGTTCGAGAAACTGTCTGCTTTCATTGATGAATTAAGCGCGCCTTATCTGCAAGACGCCGTGATCGACTTCGTCACCGATCAGCTCGGTTCCCAGCTCACGCTGAAAGCCCCGAACGCCAAAATGCGTAAAGTCTCTGACGATGCGCCGCTGATGGAACGTGTTGAATATCAGTTGCAGTCGCAGATTAACCCGCAGTTAGCCAGCCACGGTGGTCGTGTTTCCCTGATGGAAATCACCGACGACGGCATCGCTATCCTGCAATTCGGCGGCGGTTGCAACGGCTGTTCGATGATTGATGTCACCCTGAAAGACGGCATCGAGAAAGAACTGCTGCAAAACTTCCCTGAGCTGAAAGGCGTGCGCGACCTGACTGAACACCAGCGCGGCGAGCACTCCTTCTACTGATCACCTGCTGATCAGTCAGAACATAAAAAGCACCCTTCCGTTGGGTGCTTTTTTTTTATGCCTGCCTGCGCTGGTTTAAATCACTGAGCAGCGCATCAATATGCTCATCAGCAAACATGTCCTCCAGGGTTCGCGTCAGTTTGCGCCGCCAGTTGGGGTATTCGGTATTGGTGCCCGGCACATTCACCGGCAAATCCATGTCCAGCCAGTCTTCCGGTTGCAAACCCAGCAACGCGCTGGCACTGCCCGCCAGATAACGTTGCAAACCCAGGTTCAGCAGCGGCGTCATCGGCATGTTTTCAGCACTGCGGCTGATCGATTTCGGCACACACTGTGTCAGATGCAGCGCATTAAGAAGCCCCTGCTTGCTACGTTCACGTTCCCCGCGCAGTTTTTCCAGCACCTGCGGATCAGGATAAACACCCAGCGACGCTCCGAGCGTTAAATCGCCCCCTTCCCAGTAGCCCCGCAACGTCGGTAAATCATGGGTGGTGACCGTTGCCATCGCTTGTGAAACATAATCTTCCGGCGGCCGGTAAAGGAAGTGTTTATCGTGCTCGAAATACAACACTTTGTAGGAATACACCCCGCTGTCACGCAGGCTGGCGAGGATTTCTTTCGGCACGGTACCGAGGTCTTCACCAATCACCATGCACTGATGCCGCTGACTTTCCAAAGCCAGCACACCGAGTAAATCCTCCAGCGGATAACGGACATACGCGCCGCTGCCCGCATCCTGTTCGGCGGGTATCCACCACAAACGCAGCAACCCCATGACGTGATCGATACGCAGTGCACCGCATTCCGCCATGTTTGCACGCAGCAAATCTATGAACGGCTGATAGGCACGGGCTTTCATTTCGTGTGGATCAATGGGCGGAAGCCCCCAGTTTTGTCCCTGCGGGCCGAGAATATCTGGCGGCGCACCGATGGTAGCATTCAGGCAATACAGCGCCGGATCGGACCAGGTTTCCGCGCCGCCTTGCGCTACGCCAACCGCCAGATCACGATACACGCCGATCGGCATCTTCAGCTCAACACTGCGCTGATAACATGCGGAAAACTGCATCTGCGCCAGCCATTGCTGCCACTGATAAAATTCAATTTCACCGGCGTAACGCTCGCTGAATTCCCGCACTTGTGCACTTTTCGCATCACGATAGACTTCCGGCCATACCGGCCAGCCCCACTGGCCTAAATCCAGATCGCGCAGATGCGTATGCAGTGCGTCGAACAACGCCTGCTGTCGCAGGCTGTCGCCACCAAGTGCGACGAAACGGCGAAAATCCTGCTTACGCGGGCTGTCTTCCGGCAACTCGCAAAACAGCGGCCAGGCCAGTTTGAGCGCCGCCGATTTCAGCGCCATCACCAGCGGATAATCGACAAACTCCGTGCTGCGCGCCTGCAGTAACGCCTCGCGCGTCTCTGTCGAATGCCACCAGTCTTGCGCCTCGCGACTGGCGGTAAACTCCTCCACGGCATTCACATCAATGTAGGTCAGATTCAGCCAGCGGCGCGACGACGGACTGTAAGGGCTGGCACTTTGCGGATTCGCCGGATAGAGCGCGTGTATCGGATTCAGCCCGACGAACGCCCCGCCGCGTTTCCCAACTTCTTCGACCATTTTTTTCAGGTCACCGAAGTCGCCTGCGCCCCAGTTATTCTCCGAGCGCAGCGTGTAAAGCTGAACCGTCGCGCCCCACAGTTTTTCCCCTGCCAGCAATGCCTCCGGCTCATAACAGCGCGGCGGCGCGACGATGATCCGGCAAGGCCAGACGTTATCATTTTGCGATAACGTCAACTGGTGATAGCCGGCAGGCAGCGCAGCCCCGAGGTTCAACACGTTGCCTGTCAGGATTTCGCCCTGCGTCTGGCTGCCATTTTCCTGCGTCAGTTGCCATTGAAATGCGCCACTGCCTTCCGGCGTGAGCCACACTTTTTTGCCTTGTGTAAACACTTTGACCGGCGGCACGGGCGTGATTTCCGGCACGTCAGCCGGATCACGCCCCATCGCCGCCAGCAAGGCGACGCGCGTGTCATCTGACACCGTTTCCACGTCATCCGTCATATTAATGAAACTGTCTACAATGCCTGCCCGGCGCGCGGCCTCAGCGAGTTGCTTGTCCTCCATGTTGGCTCCTATCGTTTGGCCTGCCAGATGCGCTGCTGATAATCGCGGATGGAACGGTCAGCGCTGAACATGCCTACACGGGCCGTGTTGAGCAAGGTACGGCGGGTCCATTCATCGGCATTACGGTAAAGCGCATCGACCTGTTTTTGCGCCTCGCAATAGGTGGCAAAATCCGCCAGCACCAGATACGGATCACCGCCGTCGAGCAGACTGTTGAGCATCAGATCGAAAGCCTTTTTGTCACCACGGGCATAAAAACCGCTGGCCAGTTCGTCGAGAATGGCTTTGAGATGTTTGTCCTTTTTCATCAGCGCTTTCGGCTTGTAGCCTTTTTTCAGCTGCGCTTTGACTTCATCGACGGTCAGGCCAAAGATAAAGATGTTGTCCTCGCCGACTTGTTCGGCAATTTCGACGTTGGCACCATCCAGCGTGCCGACGGTCAGCGCACCGTTCAGCGCCAGTTTCATATTGCCGGTACCGGAAGCTTCTTTGCCTGCGGTAGAAATCTGCTCGGAGACATCCGCCGCCGGGATCATCAGTTCAGCCACCGACACGCAATAATCCGGGATGAATACCACTTTGAGACGATCGGCGACGATCGGATCGTTGTTGATCTTCTCTGCCACCTGATTGATCGCATAGATGATATTTTTGGCGAGGTAATAACCGGGCGCGGCTTTGGCGCCGAACAGGAAAACACGCGGCACGATGTCGAGTTTCGGGTTATCGCGGATCTGGCGGTACAGGGAAAGAATATGCAGCAGATTGAGATGCTGACGTTTGTATTCATGCAGGCGTTTAATCTGTACATCGAAAATCGCGTCAGGATTAAGCCGGATCCCCATGCGCTGCCAGACGTATTCCGCCAGCCGCACTTTGTTATCGTGTTTGATTTTGCGGTACTGTTTGCAGAATTTTTTGTCTTTAACACCGTCTTCCAGACCTTTCAGCAGGTCCAGATTATTGACCCAACTGTCGGTTTTCAGCCGTTCATCAATCAGTGCCGACAGCGCCGGATTACATTGTTTAAGCCAGCGGCGCGGCGTGATGCCGTTAGTCACGTTATGGAATTTTTCCGGCCACAACTGGTGATACTCCGGGAACAGATCTTTGACCACCAGATCGGAATGCAGCGCCGCCACGCCGTTAACCGCAAAACCCGCGACCACGCAGAGGTTCGCCATACGCACCTGTTTGTCGTGATGCACGGCAAGTTTCGCCCAGACCGCCTCATCACCCGGCCATTCTTTGCTGACCCGTTTCTTAAAGTTGGCGTTGATCTGTTTAATGATCTGGAAATGACGCGGCAACAGGCTGCGCACCAGTCGCTCGTCCCAGGTTTCCAGCGCTTCCGGCATTAGCGTATGGTTGGTGTACGCGAAGGTGCGGCTGGTGATGTGCCACGCGTCATCCCAGCTCAACTGATGCTCGTCGAGCAGCACGCGCAGCATTTCAGGAATAGCGATGGTCGGGTGCGTATCGTTGAGCTGGATGACTTCATAATCCGGCAGTTCGCTGATTTTGCGGCCAAGGAAATGATGACGCCGCAGGATATCGGCCACCGAGCAGGCGCACTGAAAATACTGCTGCATCAGGCGCAGGCGTTTACCGGCCTGATGGTTGTCGTTCGGATACAACACTTTGGTGAGTTTAGCGGCGTCGATGCCCTGTTGTTCCGCTTTCAGAAACTCGCCGTCATTAAACTTTTCGAGATCAAACGGATGCGGATGCGTGGCTTCCCATAAGCGCAGCGGCTGCGTGATGCCATTGCGATAGCCCATCACCGGCAGATCCCAGGCTTCGCCACGCAGCGTAAATTCCGGTTCCCAGCGCGAAACGCCCTGCTCATTTTTCACGATTTTACCGCCAATACCGACGCTGACCGCCAGCGAACTGTTGTGGCGGAACCACGGATATTCGCTGCGGTGCCAGTCGTCCGGCGACTCTTTCTGTTTGCCGTCAACAAAACGCTGGCGGAATAAACCGTACTGATAATTCAGGCCGTAACCGATGCCGGGCTGCCCGACGGAAGCCATCGCATCGAGATAACAGGCCGCCAGCCGTCCCAGCCCGCCATTGCCCAGCGCCGGATCAATTTCTTCTTCCAGCAGGTCGGTCAGGTTGATATCAAACTGTTCCAGCGCAGCGGCAATTTTTTCGTACCAGCCGAGATTAATCAGATTGTTACCGGTGAGACGCCCGACCAGAAATTCCATCGAGATATAGTTAACGTGGCGGATAATTTTTTTGCTTTTACTGCTGACCGGCTCATTTTGCGGGGGAATTTGTTCCGCGACGGCGGCGCTGACCGCATGCCACCACTGGTGCCGGGTCATATCTGAAGCTGAAGTGAGTCCGAACGCTTGCCACTGGCGGGTGAGCGCCGCCAAAAAAACATCCTGCTTGAACGTGATCTTCGACATAGGGCAGTCTCTTTTCAGTCTGAGGGGACGGAATGCTTCCGTGAGAAAAAGTGTGATCGCGATATCTATGTATAAACCCTATGCTGGAAAAATGCTCACTGCGGGGATGAGGAAAAATGCATGAAATCATGTCGAAGGGATGGCGGAGATGCCATTAAAACCCCGCCCCAACCCTCACCTTCGCAGGGGAGGGGTTTTAATGGCATCTCAATAGCTATTATTTCTGCCCGTAATACGCATCCGGCCCGTGCTTGCGGCTGAAGTGCTTGTGCAGCAAATAATCGTCCATCGGGGTTTGGTCACGCCGGATTGAACCGGTGATCCACGCCATTTTCGCGACTTCTTCCAGCACCACCGCGTTGTGTACCGCCTGTTCCGGCGTGATTCCCCAGCAGAACGGGCCATGCTGGGCGACCAGAATACCCGGCATATGCAGCGGATCGATGCCGGTCAGCGACGCGGCGATAACTTTGCCGGTTTCCAGTTCGTACTCTCCGCTGACTTCCTGACGCGATAAAGGCCGGGTGCAGGGAATGGCACCGGCAAAATAATCCGCGTGTGTGGTGCCGAGTGGCGGGATGGCGACGCCGGCCTGCGCCCATGAGGTCGCATAGGTCGAATGGGTATGCACGATGCCACCAAGCTGCGGGAAACGGGCGTAAAGTTCGAGATGCGTGGCGGTATCTGAAGAGGGTTTGTAATGCCCTTCCACGACGTCGCCTTGCAGGTTCAGCACGACCATATCGCTGACCTGCATTTTCTCGTATTCCACGCCGCTCGGTTTGATCACAACAATACCGCGCTCGCGATCAATACCGCTGACATTCCCCCACGTGAAGGTCACCAGACCAAAAGCGGGCAGCGCCATGTTGGCTTCAAATACGCGTTGTTTCAGTGCATCCGTCATCGGGTTTCCTCCATGTTAAGCCCGGCTTTCTGCATTTTATCGACCACCCAGGCGCGGGCGTTGCGCACTTCCTGCATCGGATCGGCGGCGGTTTCGCTCCACATTTCGATCAGGTACGGCCCGCGATAACCGCTTTTTTGCAACGTGGCAAAGCAACGCTCGAACTCCACCACGCCGTTGCCAAAGGGGACGTTTTTGAATACGCCGGGCTGTGTGTCTTTAACATGCACAGCGACGATATGCCCTGCGCCGCTTGCCAGTTCCATCTGCACGTCGTTATCCCATGCCGATAAATTGCCGATATCCGGATAAAGCTGGAACCACGGATTGTTCAGGTAATGACTGTAACCCAGCGCTTTGCTGATCGAATTCATCAGCGGGTAATCCATGATTTCCATCGCCAGCGTGACCTGCGCACGACTGGCCATTTCGACGGACTCCTGCAAGCCATCGCGAAAACGCTCGCGGGTATTTTCATTGGCCTGCTGGTAATACACGTCATAACCGGCAAGCTGGATCACGCGAATGCCGAGATCCTGCGCCAGCACGATGGCCTTGCGCATGATTTCCAGACCCTGATTGCGGGTTTCATCATCTTCTGCACCAAGCGGGAACCGCCGGTGCGCGCTCAGGCACATGGACGGAATGCGGATGCCGGTGCGTGATATTGCATCAACTACCCGCAAACGTTGCTCGCGTGACCAGTCAAGCCGCGCCAGCCGGTTGTCGGTTTCATCCACCGACATTTCAACGAAATCGAAGCCCAGCTCTTTCGCCAGTGTCAGGCGCATCAGCCAGTCTTCGCCCGCAGGCAGGGCTTTTTCATAGATACCGAGTGGAACGGCTTTATGCATCATTCGGTGTTCCTTAGCCCCAGAGCTGGCGAATGGATTTTTTGAACTGACGTGCTGCGTCAACCGGATCTTTGGCATCGCGGATACTACGTCCGGCGATAAAGACGTGCACCGGAATGTCTTTAAATAGCGGCAAATCTTCCAGCGCCAGTCCGCCGGTAATGGTCACTTTAAAGCCCATGGCGGAAAGGCGTTTAATCGCCGAGATATCGGCATCGCTCCACGCCACCCCGGCGGCCTGCGCGTCGCGGCTGCGGTGATAAACCACCTGCCCGATGCCTGCGTCGTGCCATTCTTGCGCCTGTTCCCACGTCCAGTAACCGGTCAGCTCAATCTGCACGTCGCCGTTAAATTCTTTCGCCACTTCCAGCGCACCTTTAGTGGTGTTGATGTCGGCACAGCAAATCACCGTCACCCAGTCAGCATGGGCTTCGAAACACATGCGCGAGAGGATTTTTCCGGCATCGGCGATTTTGGCATCGGCCAGCACAATTTTTTCCGGATACAGCGCCTTAAGGTCACGCACCGCGCGCACACCTTCTGCGACACACAAAATAGTGCCGACTTCGATAATGTCGACTTCGCTGGCGATCAGACGCGTGGTTTTGTAAGCGTCGTCCATCGACTGGTTATCCAGCGCCACCTGCAACATCGGTAATGAATGAGACATAATATATTCCTTCTCTGCTAACGAATTAGTGAACCGCCGTGGCGGAGGTCAGGTCGATCAGATCCAGCACCTGTTGCGCCGTGGTGCAGGCACGCAGGCGGTCAAAATTGGCTTCATCATCAAACAGGTTCACCACCTGCATGATGCCGATTTCCTGATGCGCATTGGCATCCACCGCCGCCAGCGTGATGAGGATATCCACCGGATCGTTATCTTCATGATTGAACACCAGCGGTTTTTTCAGCGTCACCAGCGCAAAACCGGTTTTCAGCACACCTTCTTCCGGACGGCCATGCGGCATGGCAAGCCCGGGCGCGATCACGAAATACGGCCCGAAACGTTCGACGCCGTCCAGAATCGCCTGGTAATAACGCGGCTCTACCACTCCGGCTTCCACCAGCATATCGACGCCAATTTTCACTGCGTCCTGCCAGGTTTCTGCTTCTGCGTTGAGGCGAATCGAGTTGTTTTCAGCCAGCGAATCTCGCAGTTTCATACATCGCTCCTTACTTTTTCAGGTCTGCGGAAAAGTGCGCGTTAATCACTTCCATCACTTTCGGACCGAAGTCCGCCGCCGACAGCATGTTGCGCACGCCGACCACGTATTTGTTGCCGCTGACGGTGATTTCATCCGCCACGTGCGTGGAGGCGACAATAATGTCAGCCCCGCTCAGCTCGGATTTGTATTCCCCCACCGCGCAGCTATTCATGGTGTGATCCACGCCTTCCTGCGTCAGAAACTGGCCGATTTTCATCTTCATGATCATCGAACTGCCTTGCCCGCAACCGCATACCGCCAGAATTCGTACTGTCATGGGAACCTCTTTGTTTGGTGAGAAGTTATTTGTGAGAAGTCATTTTTGAACGGTCATTAGTGAGAAACGGACTGATTAAGCGCCTGTTTTTCAGCATCTTCTTCGGCCCGCAATGCGCGACCCGCGAAGAACATGTAGAGCAGCACAATCACCGCAA
Organism: Rahnella sp. NRRL B-41462; assembly: GCF_003263525.1. Classification (NCBI taxonomy): domain Bacteria; kingdom Pseudomonadati; phylum Pseudomonadota; class Gammaproteobacteria; order Enterobacterales; family Yersiniaceae; genus Rahnella; species Rahnella sp. NRRL B-41462. The sequence goes on from NZ_JYDF01000037.1 coordinate 17,156, forward strand.
TGACGCCCATAAAGGCCATACCGATGCTGAAGAAGCCCTGCATCATTGGCGGTGCCAGAATCGACCAGTCTGCCATGCCCATCCAGGCGCTCAGGCCGGTGAGTTTGATGGCCCAGACGCAGCCGAAGATTTCGATCATCCCCATTACCAGACAGATTTTCAGCGCCGCGCGCCAGCCGCCGAAGTGATTGGCAAACACGCCGATGGTGGCGTTAGAGAAGAACATCGGGATAAAACCGGGAATGATCATGATGGAAGAGCCCATGCCAAACAGAATGGCGACAGCAATCAGCTGGCCGATGGTGCCCCACATAAAGCCCCAGACCACGGCGTTCGGCGCAAAGCTGTAGATAGCCGCGCAGTCGATGGCCAGCACGGCACCGGGGATCAGGCGTTGGGAGATGCCGTTAAAGGCTTCGGTCAGTTCAGCAACGAACATACGCACGCCCTGAATAATGATGAAAATCGCCACTGCAAACATCAGACCGGTTTGCAGGATGTAAATCGTCCAGTGGGTTTTTCCGGCCATTTGCTGCAGGGTGTCGAGGCCGAAGGAACACAGAATGATGCCGAAGAACACGGTCATCACGATGGCGGTAGACACGATATTGTCATGGAAAATATTCAGCCAGCCCGGCAGTTTGAGATCTTCAACACTGTCTTCTTTCTTGCCGAGATACGGCGCGATTTTATAAGCGATCCACGAGGCAAATTGCTGCTGGTGACCAATCGAGAAGCCGCTGTTTTCGGTCACGGCCTGCGTCGGTTTGTACATCATGTTCGAGGTAATGCCCCAGTACAGCGATACCAGAATTGCGGTTGACCAGATGGTGGTCCACATCGGATAGCCCATGATGAAGAAGAACACCGCAATCAGCCCCGCCTGCTGGAACATGATGTGGCCGGTGAGCATGATGGTGCGAATGCCGGTAATGCGGCGAAATACCACCATCAGGATATTCAGCGCCAGGGCGATCAGTACCGCGTAACCGACCCAGCTATAGGCCTCGCCCATGCGCTCCACCGTGGCCATCATTGAGGCATAGGTATCTGATATTGCACCGTTAATGCCATACACTTCTGAAAGTTTTGCCACCACCGGTTTGAAGGTACCGGTCAGAATGCCGGACCCCGCCTGCAGTAACATAAAGCCGATAATGGTTTTGATGGTGCCCTTGATAATCACCGTCGCGCTCTTCCTGAGCAGGATGTAACCGAGCATGGTCACAATACCCAGCAGCAACGGCGCGTTAGTCATTACCTGATTAAAAAATACGGTGAAGATGGTGTAGAGGAATTCCATAAGACTCTCCGTCTGACCTTGTTTGATCTCTTCAACGCACTTGAACATAACCGCTGCGCTAAAAAGTGAGGGACAAACGCACTCTAATGCTCACATCGAATCAAATAAAGATTCGCAATGATTATTTGTGAGCAGTCTCGCAAGATATCGTCATCGGCAGAATGAGCTAACAAACTAAATCACTCTGTTTTTATGATATATATCAGCCATATACTACAAAAAAAAGCATGTGAAAACCGCCTAAAATCCTCCCATCCTCCTTTGTCACCCCCTGCTTAATGCTAAAAATCGCTCGTTTATAATCATTGTCATTATGAATTTTCGATGATAACTTCTCACAAACAAATCACATGTAATCACTAAATGATTTATTGTGACTCTATTTCAAAGCCAACTCAGATGAGGGAATACTATGAGCAAAGTAGAAACGATCAGCCGCGAATCCTGGATCCTCAGCACTTTCCCGGAATGGGGCACCTGGTTAAACGAAGAGATCGAGCAGGAAAAGGTCGCGCCGGGCACCTTTGCCATGTGGTGGCTGGGCTGTACGGGGATCTGGCTGAAGTCTGAGGGCGGCGCGAATATTTGTGTCGATTTCTGGTGTGGCGTCGGCAAGCAAAATCACAGCAGCCCGCTGATGAAAACCGGCCACCAGATGCAGCGCATGGCCGGTGTAAAGAAGCTCCAGCCGAATCTGCGCACCACACCGTTTGTGCTCGATCCCTTTGCGATCAGGGAGATCGACGCGGTGTTATCCACCCACGATCATAACGATCATATCGATGTGAACGTGGCCGCCGCGGTCATGCAAAACTGTGCTGCTGACGTGCCCTTTATCGGCCCGCAAACCTGTGTGGATTTGTGGATGAGCTGGGGCGTGCCCGCCAGTCGTTGCATCGTGATGACGCCGGGCAAAGTGGTGAGGATCAAAGACGTGGAAATTCACGCACTGGATTCTTTCGACCGCACGGTGCTGATCACCCTGCCCGCAGACCAGAAAGCCGCAGGGGTATTGCCGGATATGATGGATCAGCGCGCGGTGAATTATTTGTTCAAAACGCCGGGCGGTAACCTGTATCACAGCGGCGATTCGCACTATTCCAACTACTACGCCAAACACGGTAACGAATATCAGATAGACGTGGCGCTCGGCTCTTATGGCGAAAACCCGCGTGGTGTGACCGACAAAATGACCAGCGTCGATATGCTGCGCATGGCGGAATCCCTCAACACCAAAGTCGTTATTCCGTTCCACCATGATATCTGGTCGAATTTCCAGGCCGATCCGCAGGAAATCCGCGTGCTGTGGGAGATGAAAAAAGATCGCCTGAAATACGGCTTCAAGCCGTTTATCTGGCAGGTCGGCGGTAAATTCACGTATCCGGATGATAAGGATAACTTCGAGTATCACTATCCGCGTGGCTTTGACGACTGCTTTACTACCGAGACTGATCTGCCATTCAAGTCTTTCTTATAAAGTATGTTATGAACAGGCGGAGGCAACAGACTCCGCTTTTTTATAAACCATGTAATTGCCATTACTGCTCGTTTATAATCACGCGGTAATCACCTATTTACCTGCGGAGCCACCATGACTGAGCCACAACGCCACAATGCTATTCTCGATCTGCTGCAACGTCAGGGGCAGATTTCCGTCGCTGATGTGATTGATCAGTTTGATATTTCACCCGCTACGGCGCGTCGTGACATCACCAAGCTCAACGAACTGGGCAAACTGCGGAAAGTGCGCAATGGCGCTGAAGCCGTGAATCAGCCACGCCAGAACTGGACACCGCTGAATATCCATCAGACGCACAATCTCAACGAGAAAATGCGCATCGCCAAAGCGGCATCCGAACTGTGCCAGCCGGGTGAAAGCGTGGTGATAAACTGCGGTTCGACGGCGTTTCTGCTCGGCCGTGAAATGTGCGGAAAAGATATTCAGGTCATTACCAATTATCTGCCGCTGGCCAATTATCTGATTGAACAGGAGCACGACAGCGTGGTGATCATGGGCGGTCAGTACAATAAAAGTCAGTCAATTACGCTGGCACCACAAGACGGCGATGCCAGCCTGTATGCCGGGCACTGGATGTTCACCAGCGGCGCGGGGCTGACCGCCGATGGCCTGTACAAAACCGATATGCTGACCGCGATGGCCGAGCAGAAGATGTTGAATTATGTTGGGAATTTGGCGGTACTGGTCGACAGCAGCAAAATCGGCCAGCGCGCGGGCATGCTGTTCAGCCGCACCGAACAAATCGATGTGCTGATCACCGGCAAAGAAGCGAATGATGAAATCATCGGGCAATTACGTCAGAAAGGCGTGCAGGTGATCCTGGTTTAGCCTTTATCCCTGTATTTCGTCTGGTCTTAGTTGTGCAATTATTGGGTAGAATGGCGGCATAACCTTTTATGAGGCAAGACCAGAATGGAACAATTTGAAGCAATCAGCGTTGAACAAGCACATTCCCGCCTGACCTCAGGCGAAGCCGTGATGGTCGATATTCGTGACCCGCAAAGCTTCGGCGCAGCACATGCACCTGGCGCTTATCACCTGAGCAACGACAGCCTGCCTGCGTTTATCCAGCAGGCCGATGCCAAAACACCGGTACTGGTGATGTGCTATCACGGCATCAGCAGCCGCGGTGCCGCGCAATTTCTGATTTCTCAGGGTTTCGAATCGGTCTACAGCGTTGACGGCGGTTTCGAAGCCTGGTCGCAAACCTTCCCGCAAGATATTGAAGCCTGACCCCTCTTTTTTGACGCCGGCGCACGCTATAGTCTTTATAACCAGGCTAATGAGTTTGCGCCGAAAATGTTCTTAAGCTGAAAAAGCTACCTTTCTCCAGTGTTGATATAATTTCCGCCTACTATCGACAGGATTCCAAGATGAAAAAACTGAACACTTCACGTTCTTTAGGGATGCGTACGCTCGCTGTTCATGGCGGACAGCAGCCCGATGCCCTGACCGGCGCGATTGCGACACCTATCACCGCCGCATCGGCATTTTCATACCCGGATTTTGACAGCGGCGCACGCCGTTTCAGTGGTGAAGAACCGGGTTATATTTACAGCCGTTTCGCCAATCCGACGGTGGCCGTTTTTGAACAGAAACTGGCGGCGCTTGAAGGCGCAGAAACCGCCGTTGCCTGCGCAAGTGGCATGGCAGCGATCAGCGCCACGTTGTTTGCCCTGCTGGTTCCCGGCGATGAAATCATTCATATCGGCACGCTGTATGGCGGCACTGAAGGCGTGGTGCGTAACCTGCTGCCACGTTATGGCATCAAACCGGTTCACGTTACCCATGTGAGCGAACTGGAAGCGGCATTCACAAAAAACACCAAAGTGGTGCTGGTGGAAACCCCGGCTAACCCGGGACTGGATATCGCCGATCTGGCTGAAGTCGCCCGTCTGTCGAAAGCCGCCGGTGCAGTCAGTGTGGCGGATAATACCTTTGCCACACCGTACCTGACGCGCCCGCTGGAACTGGGCATTGATATCGTTCTGCATTCCGCGACCAAATACATCAGCGGCCACGGCGATGCGACCGGTGGCGTAGTGGCCGGTTCGGCGGCATTAATCACGCCAATCCGCACCCTGAGTCTGAAGCAGTTCGGCGGCAACCTGAGCCCGTTCGAAGCCAGTTTGCTGATCCGCGGCCTGAAAACTCTGCCGCTGCGCGTCGAAGCCAGTTCGCTGAGCGCACAGGCGGTGGCGGAATTCCTCGACGGCCACAGCGCGGTAGACACCGTGTTCTATCCGGGGCTGAAGCAGCATCCGGGACATGCCACCGCCTCAAAACAAATGAAACTGTTTGGCGGGATTATGGCCATTGAGCTGAAAGGCGGCCTCAACGCCGCACGGACGTTCCTCGATAAGCTGAGCATCATCACGCAGGCGGTATCGCTCGGCGACACCGATTCGCTGGCCTGCCATCCGGCATCGACAACGCACAGCGCCGTCGCGCCGGAAGTTCGCCGCCAGAGCGGTATCACCGACGGACTGGTGCGCATCAGCATCGGTATCGAAGATACCGAAGACCTGATTGCTGATCTGCAACAGGCGCTGGAAGGGCTTTAAGCGGATCTGAAATCACGCTCAGCATCACATCTCCTGCATGCTAAAGTGTAATTATTATGGCGATATAGAGCATATATCGCCATAATACTTTCAGTTTACACTTCAAATTGGCTGCTACCATGCCCCGAAAAACATCGCCCTTGCTTCCGGCAACTGAATCGCTATTAACTGAGTTTGGCGATCGTCTTCGTCTGGCGAGGTTGCGCCGCAAACTGACGGCAGCACAGGTCGCAGAACGGGCAGGTATGGTTCCCATGACATTGCGCAATCTTGAACGCGGCAACACAGGCGTCACTCTCGGTGCCTGTCTGGCGGTAATGCAGGTTCTGGGCGTAGAACAAGATCTCAATTTGTTGCTCAAAGATGATCCGTTCGGCCGCCAGTTGCAGGACGCTACATTAATTCCCCGTAAACCCACCTCACGCAACTCCCGTTCAAAACGGACGCCTTCCTCTGTGTCCTCAGATAATACTCTTTTAAAACAAGATGAACCGGATACAGAAAGTGACTGGGCTAAGGATGATTTTTTAAGTGCGGGTTCATTAGCGTCACTGCTTCAAGGTGGTGAAAATACCGGTAAAAAAACCCATAAAAGGACGAAGAAATGACGGTAAGGATTGCCGTGTATGCCGACTGGGCGCCCCTCCCATCGCCTTTGCGCATCGGTTATCTCAATGTGCATCAGGCTGCAGGTCGCGAAATTTTTGCCTTTGAATATGATCAGGCTGCGCTGGCGCATCCTGATTTTGCCCATCTTCAGCTTGATCCACGAATAGGGTTATTCACTGGCCCCCAATATCCGGCACAAAGGCAGGATATTTTTGGTGCCTTTGCGGATACCAGTCCGGATCGCTGGGGACGGTTGTTGATGAAAAGACGGCTGGAACGTGAAAAACGGGCAGGTGTGGCCTCTGCAAGCCAGCGTCTTTATGAATCTGATTACCTGCTGGGCGTGCATGACAGTTTTCGTATCGGCGCGCTGCGGTTTCGGCTCAATGATGAAGGCAATTTTCTGGATGACCGTCATGATGTCGCTGCTCCTCCTTTCATTCAAATTCGTGAACTCGAAGCCGCCAGCCGGGCGCTGGAAAAGGACCGTGAAAATCAGGATGCCGCAGGAGATGAATGGTTACGTTTACTGATTGCACCAGGCGGATCGCTTGGCGGCGCCCGCCCAAAAGCCAGCGTCAGCGCACCAGATGGTCATCTGTGGATAGCAAAATTTCCCAGCATTAATGACGAATATGATATCGGTGCATGGGAGTTGGTCGTCAATACGCTGGCAAAAGCCTGTGGTCTGAATGTGCCTGAAAGCCTTGCCCGCCGCTACGCCAATCCTCATCATTGTTTTTTAGTGAAGCGTTTTGACCGGACGACAGAGGGTCAGCGTAAACACTTTGCCTCGGCGATGACGCTGACCGGCCATCAGGATGGCGACGACGCCTCTTCAGGTATCAGCTACCTTGAGCTGGCGGCGGTAATTATTAATCAGGGCGCGCAGCCAAATCAGGATTTACGCGAACTCTGGTCGCGTATCGTGTTCAATTTGCTGGTATCCAATACCGACGATCATCTGCGCAATCACGGTTTTCTACTGGAACCGGGAAAAGGATGGCGTCTTTCACCCGCCTATGACATGAATCCGGTGGCGCAAAGCACAGGATTAAAACTGAATATCAGCGAATCCGATAATGCGATGGATCTCGATTTAGCGCTTTCTGTCGCGCCGGTGTTTAGGATTTCAAACAGCGATGCGCTGGATATCATCCGTCGCTGCCAGCAAATCGTCAGACAGTGGCCAACGATTGCCAGCAAAATTGGCCTCTCTGTACGCGAGCAAAATGCGATGTCATCAGCATTTAGGTTAGCATGACCCTGTTAACCAGAAGCCTGCTGACAGATAATCAGGCGATACCATTATCGCCTGTCTACATAACAATGAATTACCGCAGTCAAACAATTAGGGAAACCGCTAAACGCTATGGTGCGCATTCTTAACCTGAACAACCCCCGCCTGGCTCAGGCTTTTGTCGATTACATGGCAACCCAGGGTTTTACGCTGACGATGAAACACGAAAGTCAGGAAGTGCAGCTCTGGCTGGAAGATGAATCCCGTCTGGAAGAGGCCGAGAAGCAGGTGGCGCTGTTTGTGCGCGATCCCCTGCATCCGCGCTATCAGGAAGCAAGCTGGAAAACCGGCAAGGCACAGCCACATTTAAAGATGTCGCACACACCCTTCCTGAAAACCCTGCGCAGCCGCGCCGGGCCGCTGACGATAGGCATGATTGTGCTGAGTCTGGCGGTGTTTATCCTGCAACAGATGGTCGGCGACGAACTGGTGATGAGCTGGCTCGCCTGGCCGGACAGTTCGCGCGTTTTCCAGTTATGGCGATGGTTCACCCCGGCCCTGATGAATTTCTCCTTTATTGCCCTGCTGATTAATCTGGCATGGTGGTGGTATCTCGCCAGCCAGATTGAGATGCATCTGGGCAGCGGCAAACTGTTCACCGTAACCTTAATTTCTGCCCTGATCAGCGGCTGGGGCCAGTCGATGGTCAGCGGTTCGTGGTTCGGCGGATTATCCGGTGTGGTGTACGCGCTGATGGGTTACGCCTGGCTGACCGGCCAGTTGAAACCGGAAAGTCGTCTGTATGTGCCCGGCGGATTACTGGTCATTTCGCTGATTTTTATGTTCATTGGCTATGCAACGGGCGGCGCGGCCGTGTCGAATGCCGCGCATGCGTTTGGTCTGGGCCTCGGCCTGATCATGGCATTTGTTGACACGCGCACTCCGCGCAACAAAAAAAATAAGTAGGGGATTCGGGTGAAACAAACACAACGCCATGATGCGATTATCGATTTAGTCCGCCAGCAGGGGTATGTCAGCACCGAAGAGCTGGTGGAGCATTTTGCAGTCAGCCCGCAAACTATCCGCCGTGATCTGAATGATCTGGCGGAACAGAATAAAATTCACCGTCACCATGGTGGGGCAGCCTTGCCGTCCAGTTCGGTGAATGCGGCATACAACGACCGTAAAGTGATGTGGTCGGAAGCGAAAGCGCGTATCGCCGAACGAGTCGCCAGCCAGATCCCTGACGGTTCAACGCTGTTTATTGATATCGGCACCACGCCGGAAGCCGTGGCGCATGCGCTGCTTAACCATAAAAATCTGCGCATCGTGACCAACAACCTGAACGTCGCGACGCTGCTGACAGCCAAAGAGGATTTTCGTTTGTTCCTCGCAGGCGGTGAAGTGCGCGCCCGCGACGGCGGCATCATGGGCGAGGCAACGCTCGATTTCATCTCTCAGTTCCGCCTTGATTACGGCATTCTCGGCATCAGCGGCATCGATATGGACGGTTCGCTGCTCGAATTCGACTATCACGAAGCCCGTACCAAACGCGCGATTATCGAAAACTCCCGCTGCGTGATGCTGGTGACGGACCATTCCAAATTTGGCCGAAACGCGATGGTCAACCTCGGCAAAATGGATCTGATTCATTATCTGTTCACTGATAAACAGCCGCCGGACAGCGTGAAGCAAATCATCGACAAGTACGACGTGCATCTCGAACTGTGCTGATTTGCCTGCATTTAAGGAGCGCTGCGGCTGGCGCTCCTGCTTTTCCTCCCTCCGCCCTGCCCGGCAAAACGAACAATTTCGAAAAATTCCACGCGTAGCGGCGTTCGGTTTCGTCCCCGCCTTGCTATTTTGCTCGAAACCGACACAAAAATGTTACCTTCATCACGCATAATTGTTTTTATTTGGTTAACGCTTGGCTTGTTTGTCGATTCTCGATTACAATCGTGAGCGAAAACGAACATAAAAGAGCTATTGCGAACATCTGGAGGAAGATGACGTGGAAACCAAAGACTTGATCGTAATTGGTGGCGGTATTAATGGTACCGGCATCGCAGTCGACGCAGCTGGCCGCGGGCTGTCTGTTCTGCTGCTTGAAGCGCAAGACTTGGCCTGCGCGACCTCTTCGGCCAGTTCAAAACTGATCCACGGTGGCCTGCGCTATCTGGAACATTACGAATTCCGTCTGGTCAGCGAAGCGCTGGCTGAACGTGAAGTGCTGTTGAAAATGGCACCGCATATTGCTTTCCCGATGCGTTTCCGTTTACCGCATCAGCCGCATTTGCGCCCGGCCTGGATGATCCGCGCCGGTTTGTTCCTGTACGACCATCTGGGCAAACGCACCAGCCTGCCGGCCAGTAAAGGTCTGAAATTCGGCAGCGAGTCCGTGCTGAAACCAGAACTGACCAAAGGTTTTGAATACTCGGATTGCTGGGTCGACGATGCGCGTTTAGTGGTCGTCAATGCACAGGAAGTGGAAGAACGTGGCGGCGAAGTTCGTACCCGCACCCGCGTGACCCGCGCATGGCGTGAGGACGGCATGTGGATGGTGGAAGCCGAAGATATCGACACCGGCAAAACCTTCACCTGGCGCGCCAAAGGTCTGGTTAACGCTACCGGTCCGTGGGTAAAACATTTCTTCGACGACGGCCTGAAGCTGAAATCGCCATACGGCATCCGTCTGATCAAAGGCAGCCATATTGTGGTGCCCCGTGCACACAATCAGCCGCAGGCCTACATTCTGCAAAACGAAGATCATCGCATTGTTTTCGTGATCCCGTGGATGGATGAATTCTCCATCATCGGCACCACCGACGTGGAATATCATGGCGATCCGAAAGACGTGAAAATCGACGATAAAGAAATCGGTTATCTGCTGAAAGTGTATAACGACCACTTTAAGAAACAACTGACCACCGAAGACATCGTCTGGACTTATTCCGGCGTGCGCCCGCTGTGCGATGACGAATCAGATTCACCACAGGCGGTGACCCGCGATTACACGCTCGACGTTCACGATCAGGATGGCAAAGCACCGCTGCTTTCTGTATTCGGCGGCAAGCTGACCACCTACCGTAAGCTGGCGGAACATGCGCTGGAAAAACTGGTGAAGTACTATCCGAAAGCTGGCCCGGCGTGGACCAAAACGGCCGTGCTGCCTGGCGGTAAACTGAACGGAGACCGTGATACCTACAGCGCCAATCTGCGTTCCCGCTTCAAATGGTTACCGGAATCACTGGCACGCCGTTATGCGCGTACGTACGGCAGCCAGACAGAGTTATTCCTGAATGACGCGACCAGCCTTGAATCGCTGGGCGAAGATTTCGGACACGGATTCTACGAAGCTGAACTGCGTTATCTGGTGGAAAAAGAGTGGGTTTCACAGCTTGATGATGCCATCTGGCGTCGTACCAAACTCGGTATGTGGCTGGATAAAACCCAGCAACAACGCGTCGCCGAGTGGCTGGAAACGCACAAACAGCAGAAGAAACATCTGTCGCTGGCGTCTTGATTTAGTTAGCTCCTCCCCCTGCGAAGGGGGAGGCCGGGAGGGGGTTTAACAGACAAAACAAGTGCTTATGCACACTTAACATCTTGTTTTTGACCTTAATA
>NZ_JYDF01000038.1:0-77720 GCF_003263525.1 Rahnella sp. NRRL B-41462
TGTGACGGCCGCAGTTTAAGCAGGTCACGCCCCTGAAACAGAATTTCACCGCCATCAATACGTGCGGCCTGTGGCGGTAACAGCCCCATCAGCGACATCGCCGTGACACTTTTCCCGCAGCCGGATTCCCCGACAATACCGACAGTTTGACCTGCCTGAACGTCAAAGGTGACATCCTGTACCGCGCGCACACGGCCCTGATCGCTGGAGAACGACAGCGAAAGCTGATTAAAACGGATCAACGGTTGTGTCATTTTTTGCTCCGTTTCAGTTTTGGATCGAGCGCGTCACGCAGCCCATCACCCAGCACGTTAATCGCAATCACCGTAATAAAGATCGCCACGCCAGGCGGCATCCACAACCACGGGCGACGCTGGAAGTCGATCAGACTGTTCGCCGCATCCATCATATTTCCCCAAGACGGCGTCGGCGGCACCACGCCTAATCCCAGATAGCTGAGTGCAGACTCGCTGAGAATGGCGTTCGCCACGGCCATCGTGGCCATCACCACCAGAATTGGCACCGTGTTTGGCAGTAAATGACCGAACAGCCGACGGCGTGAAGACAAGCCGAGCACCTGTGTCGCCAGCATGAAATCACGTTCACGCAGGGAGAGAATTTGCCCGCGCACCAGACGTGCCAGCTTCGGCCATTCCAGCAAACTGAGCATCACGATCACCATGTACACACGGGAATCCGGCGAAAAATCCAGTTCAGAAAGCATCGCGCCCATCACGATCAGCAGCGGCAGGCTCGGAATAGTCATCACCAGATCAGCAAAACGCATGATGATTTTATCAGTCACACCACCGAGATAGCCGGACACCGCGCCCATGAGATACCCGAGTGTCACAGACAGCAACATGGTCAGCATGCCGATAATCAGCGAGATGCGCCCCGCCAGCAGCAGCCGCGTATAGACATCACGCCCGAGAAAATCGGTACCCAGCCAGTGTTCTGCATTCGGCGCTTTGTTGATCATCAGCGCATCAGTGGCATCATCGCGCCAGGGAGAATAGTAAGGACCCGCTATGCACCAGACGGCCATAACCAGCAGCAGAACTAAGCAAAACATTGCCAGCCGGTTTTGGCGCAACGCCCGCCAGGCCTGTCGCCAGGGTGACGGTGTCACCTGAGCCAGCACCGGAATTTGCGCTTCGCGCAGACGGCGGTTGGTTGAAAATAAAGAGCCAAACATTACGACCTCACACGGATACGCGGATCAGCCCACGCATACAACACGTCGGCAATCAGATTGCCAAGAATGGTCAAAACCGCCAGAAACAGCGTGAACCCCATCAGTACCGGGTAATCACGCGCTGCCAGTGAATCAATATGAATGTGCCCTGCACCCGGCCAGTTGAAAACTTTTTCGGTGATCAGCGCCCCGGAAAACAGCCCCGGCAACTCAAATCCGAGCAGCGTAATAATTGGCAGCAGCGCGTTTCTCAACGCGTGTTTGAGGATAACCGTGCGTTCACGAAGCCCTTTGGCACGCGCGGTACGGATGAAATCCATCCGCACGACGTCCAGCATACTGGCGCGAAAATAACGCGTCAGGCTGCCCGCCTGCAGCATCACCAGCGCAACGACCGGCAACACCAGATGCGCGGCCACCTGCATCACCCACGCCCAGCCGGTCGCATCACTGCCGGTGTTAGTCATCCCACCCACCGGCAGCCAGTGCAAATCAACGGCAAACCATTTGATCAGCAGAAGACAGAGGAAAAACGTCGGGAAGGACATCGCGGCGAAAATGATCACACTCACCACATGATCGAACAGGGAATAAGGCTTCATCGCCGAGACAATGCCAACTGCCAGCGCGATCCCCCAGTACAACACCATCGCAATGGTCGCAAGCAGGAAGGAATTCCAGATGTACTGATTCAGCAACTGGCTGACCGGGATCTGATATTGCAACGAAAAACCCAGATCCCCCCGCAACAGATTCCCCAGCCAGTGCAGATAGCGGCTGAGCAGCGGTTGATCCAGGCCGTATAAGGCTTTCAGTTCAGCAGCGCGTTGTGCAGTCAGCGTAATATTACCATCGATAAAATCACCCGGCGTTTTGGCAAACAGCATGAAAATCAGCAGCGAAGCGAGGAACAACATCGGAATGGTTTGAAGTAAACGACGCAGAATGAAATTTCTCATGACTTTCTCATTGAAGCTGCCGGAAGATCCCGGCAGCGGCGTTATTTCTGATTATTTGACAATTTTGACATCCGGCAGACTGCCGGTCAGGCCGTTGTAGATGTCCGGTTTAAAACCGGTCACGCGGGCGCTGCTGGCTGAAAGAATTTTGCGGTTACCGAGCAGGATCGCCGGCGGATCGTTTGCCAGCACTTTGTACAGCTCGTGGTAAATCGGCTTACGCTTTTCGATATCCAGTGTCGCGTTCCCTTCGTTGATCAGCTTATCGACTTCAGGGTTGTTGTAGCCGGATTCGGTAGCCTCGGTGCTGTAATAATCCCACACGCCATCGTGCGGATCGTTAAGCGTGCTGGTGCTGAACGAGGCCAGATCGTAATTACCCGCTTTACGCTGTGACATCAGGGCGTTGAAGTCCACAACCTGCGGTTTCAGCAATACGCCAATTTTCTGATAGTCTTCTTTTGCGATCGGGATCAGCGCATCGTTCAGCACTTTTTTGCTGACCAGCAGCGTCAGTTCGAGACGTTTACCGTCTTTCACACGAATACCATCACCGCCAACTTTCCACCCTGCTTCATCCAGCAATTTATTGGCCTGCGCCGGATCGAATTTATAGGGATTCACGCCATCAGTGTTGTACGCCCAGGAGATAGGCGCGATCGGCTCAATCGCCACAGAGCCGTAACCCTGATAAACCACGTCGATCAGTTTCTGGCGATCCAGCCCGTAGATCAGTGCCTGACGCACTTTCACATCCTGCAACGCAGGGCGGTGAACGTTAAATTCAATTTTGCTGTAATCGCTGGATCCATACAGGTTGATGTTGGCAAAGCCGAGCATTTTCAGCTGCTCGATGTCATCCGGTCGGGAAGTGAAGGCATCGTAATCAGTATCGCCGGTCTGGAATAACTGGAAGTTAGTCGACGGATTGGTCACGCGATAGATAAAGCGCGGAGTCGGCGGTACGCCGCGATAATAATTGGTGTTGGCGTGGAAACGGATCTCCTGCCCCGGGATGTACTTATCGTACACATACGGGCCATTACCGAGCGGTTTGCCATGCAGCGTGCGCAGGTAATCGAGATTTCCCCGCTGATAGCCTTTGCCGTAATACGCTTTCGACAGCACCGGCCCGCCGATTTTTTGCAACGTGGTGGCTCCCGGCTGAGTGGTGGTGACCTGCAACGTCAACGGGTCAATCACTTTCAGACCATTGATGCTGTCCGCCTTGCCCTGCTTATATTCATCACCACCGGCAATGTGTGCCAGCGTGATATCGGTATCACCATCGTATTTCGGGTCATACAACACCGTCAGCGTGAACGCGACGTCTTCTGCAGTCAGTGGTGAACCGTCACTGAATTTCAGGTCAGGACGTAGTTTGATGGTATAGGTTTTGCCATCCGGGCTGACGGTCCAGCTTTGCGCCAAGCCGGGAACCAGCTTGCCCTGGCTGTCCCAGTCAATCAGACGGGCGAAAATCACGTTAGTGACATTTTCATCCCAGCCGTTGACGAAGAAATACGGGTTAAAAATCCCCTGAGGTTCGGAGATCCCGGCGATCACTGTATCAGTGCGCAGTTTTGCAGCCGCAGGAATCTGGCTGACATCTGTTGCCGGTGTGATGCCTTCCTTTAATACATCATCAGCGAATGCAAAAGAAGACAGCATCACGGCGCTGGCCAGTAATGCGATTTTGAAAGAAGCAGTACGGTGCGCGCGTTGTGCGGCTGGCGCGAATGCAGAGCGTAATAACGTAGCCAAAAGACATCCTCATCATAAGTGTGCAAACGGTTTACAAAACATGACAAAGAGTAAGGGTGCCGTTTACCCTTGTCTAACAACGAAAAAATATGGCTTATAGCTTTTAAACAGTACGCAGAAAAAGTCGCCAAAACGGCTAATGTGGAAAGATTTCCTGATATCACCCAGTAAGCGCTTACTAACCCATTAAGCCTTATTCAGAAGGATATGTGCGGTGAATGCTTGCATTTTGGACAAAAGAAAAACGGCGTATCTCGTGAAAGATACGCCGTTTATTTTTATTTCTGCTTAAGGGGAATCAGGCAGCGACTTTTTTGCTACGCGAACTGACTTCTGCCAGGATCGCTTTATGCTTACTCTTCTCGCCGATCAGCTTATACCATCCCGAAAGCTTACGCAGGTCCGGCAAGGTAGCCTTCTCATCCACATCGTAAGCGCTTAGTTTGTCGAGATATTCTTCGAAGATCGTGATGCAACGGCGCGCCCACTCGCCTTCCAGCGCCGATCCGGCGACAGCTCGCGGACGTCGCGGTAAGCGCGGGCGCAGCGGTTTGCTGGCTTCCGGTGCAGATTCATCCACATAGGCAAACTTGATGGATACCACGGTTCTGCCCTGCTTTACTGGCTCCCAGACCACCGAAATATCGGTATTGGCGTTGATCCGGTTGATCGTCGGCTCAAGGAGTTTCTGACGGAAGTCACGATAGTCCTCGTATTTGCCCGCCAAACCGGCCTTCTCGCGCATCCAGTTGAGATCCAGCGTCACTTCTATGGCTTTACCGCTGCGACGTCCGTAGAGGTTCTTAGCTTTGATGAGCCAGCCATACAGCCTTACGGAGAACGGCGTATCAAGTTTTGCGATGTTGGCAAAATTCAATTTGGTAAAAGACTCTTTAAGTTCATAAAGATACGGGGCAACATCCTGTCCGAATCGCAGAACCACTGCGCTGTGATCGTCACTGCTCACATACTCAAGACGTGAAAACCAGGAGAGTTGTACAGTGCGAACCTTGCCGGTTTTTACGTCCGGTTTGTAGATGGTGACCGGCTTTTTCATCAGGCTTTCAGCGGCTTCGCGCAACTGGCGGTGGCTGCTGGTCGGGTTTACCCCGTAGATCCGCTGATAGTCCTGAGGGAAAAGTCGATAAAGCGTATCTGGCTGAGGTTTCCTGCTATCAATTTGTGCCAGCGCCAGATTTAGCAGGCGCATTTCATCCAGAGTGACGCTGTAAGCGCCTTCAAGAAGATCATTCCCCTGAACTACGGTGAGTTTATTCAGTTCCATGTAGCAGGATCCATAAGTGGAAAGTAGGTAAATTATTCCACATAAAAAATACCGACGTAAAGTAAAAACAAGGGTTATTTATCCCCTTAAAATCAGTACTTTAAATAAGGATCCGAAAAACCTGATCAGGAAAAATCTCCACATATTGTTTTCAGCGCTTCCAGGGATCCTTTTTCTAATACGTTGGATCGTCGGTTTTTTTACAGGAAATTATTCCACATATGCGGGTGATAACCTTCGCTGAATTTTATCAGCAATGCGCAACCAGACCCTAACCGCGATCAGAAAATCATTCCACATTTGAAGCGCCCATGCACATAAAACCATCAAATTTACCTTTGTGATCCCCTTCTCACTTCGTTCCGGTCCAGGGTTTCTCACCCTGAGCTGATGCACAGGAAAACTTTCCACGTATAGCCAGCATGGGGATCAGAAAATGTCTCCACATTAAGAGGCAATGATCGCGTCAGCAGGAAATTACTCCACATAAGAAGCCCGATGGCGCTCACAGAAAATGTTTCCACATACAGACCGGGACGGGATCAGGAAATTTCTCCACCTAAAGTCATGCAATGTGGTTTTTCGCCGGGTAAGCATCGTGAATATCATCATCTTTGATCAGGAAAACATTCCACATATAGAGACGTGACGTTGTCACATTTATTTTAATATCCTGATTTATAACAATTATTATGCAGTAGCGATGAGAAGATGCTTTCAAGGGATCAGATAATGTTTCCACATAGGGAGGTTCAGGATCAGGAAAAGCTTCCACATATCCCCTTCCCTGACCGCCTCAAAGAGAATGGGTCTGCCCTGTCTGCAGGTATTTGGGATCCGTTATCGGAGTACGTGACATAACGTGACGCTGTCACAGGAAATTGTTCCACATATTAATGTTAGCTATGGGATCAGGAAATCCTTCCACTTATGAGAAACGCCTGTTGTGACAGTCGGTTAGGCAGATGTTAAGCTTACTGTGGCTGTTGGCTGGCGGGTAACCGAGATATCCACAGAAAATCATTCCACATAGATAATAGATTGATCCGTAAAGAAATTATCCACAGAAAAAGACTCTACATTTGGCATGAAAAGGATCCACATCCAACAGGAAGGATCTCCACCTGAAGCAGGAAATACCTCCACAATACGTGTAGTAACCTATTGATAATGAATAGTAAAAACCGTCTCTAAAGAGAAAGATCTAAACTTAAAAAATAAACAAAACATTATTTGATCTTGGGATCTGATCACCCCGGAGTAGATAATTCAAGAAGGGATAAGTTAGCGTTGAAGGCAGACAGAGCAATGTTCTCAGGCAAGATGTCATCAGAAACGGGCCTTGGGAGACCCGATCCAGCCAGTAATCAGCACATTATGACCGTTCGTTGGTGATGAGCCAGGCTTCGATCAGCTCTGTCAGGACGTCTTTCATTTCGCGATCTTGCAGGAAGCAACTGGTTTTAAAGCGGCGATGTAGCTCTTCATCGATATTGGTCTGCAATTTCTTCACTGATGCGGGTGGTTTAGATACCGCTTCCAGTGCAGTCGTCAGTTGTCTGTGCTGGCCAAGTTTCATTTTCATTTCAGCAACTCCGTAATTTCTTTGGTCATAATTTCAATTTCACCTTTCGCGTTTCCGTCTGTCGTATCGAAAACGGTGCCGCCATCCATCATTGTGCGGATGTAAACCTGGCGCTGGGTCGTACCAGTACGCAATGCGGGAACGCCGGTATCGGCAATGGATTCTTTCAACACTTCAAGCATTTTAGCTGACGCGACTTTTTTGGTGATAAGAAAACGGGCAATCACCGGCTGCAAGTTTTCGCGAGCTTCCACGACGGCCAGAATAGCGCCACAGGCAGCAAAATCTAAAGGTGACGGTGTCACGGGGATGAGTACTAGGTCACTCACCATTACCGCCGCGGAAGAAATAGCTGATATTGCAGCCGCACCATCGATCACCACGTAATCGTATTCTTTCAGTTGCTTACGGACGGTATAGACTTCTTTTTCTGAAGCCGCTTCTGCAAGATCGAACAGGCATTTGCTTTCGTCATACCAGTTGCTGATACTCCCCTGCGGGTCGGTATCCACCATTACGACCTTGTGCCCTTGCCGGGCAAGACAGGTTGCTATGTTTATAGACGTCGTGGTTTTCCCTACTCCGCCCTTCCCGTTCAGGAAAGAAATAATTTTCGCTGCCATGACAACCTCTGATGAAGCGTTCAGTGAAGATAACATGATTCTAAAATCATAAGATTTCAGGATTCATAAACTTTATAATCATAGGATTCTGAGATTTTTAAATCCATGAATCAC
Source organism: Rahnella sp. NRRL B-41462 (assembly GCF_003263525.1). Classification (NCBI taxonomy): domain Bacteria; kingdom Pseudomonadati; phylum Pseudomonadota; class Gammaproteobacteria; order Enterobacterales; family Yersiniaceae; genus Rahnella; species Rahnella sp. NRRL B-41462. Next base: position 7,529 of record NZ_JYDF01000038.1, read on the forward strand.
AGGATTGTGCTGCTACTATAAAGTTTGCATCCGGGGATTTCAATATTTTAGGATTATCGAATTATAATATCTTGTGATTATGAAATCTCAAGATTATGAGATTATGATGCGTGGAGCCAATAAGTAGTCAATCTTGTGATTCCAGGATGATTAAAGCCTGTGATTATATGATTCAGTGATTCCGGTTGGAACGCAGTTGGGATGTCAAAGCAAGTCGGGCAAAAGCAGAGTCATCAATGTACATCTCCGGATTTTAGGATTTTTAAATCTTAGGATTTCAGGATGCAATGATTCCTTATGAGTTTTGCATGTCTTAAGTACATACAGTTTTACGCCAGACATATGAACATCCTGCTATAAAATCTCACCATCTCACCATCTCACCATCTCACCATCTCACCATCTCACCATCTTCGGATTTCGTGATTTCAGGAGTGGCAGGATTGTTTGATTACAGGATTTTTCCAGTCTCAGGATTTCATTCAACCGGACATAATCTCTTAATCCTGGAAGTATTGGAATCCTGTGATTATCATGAACCAGCGGCTAAATATCTTTGAATCCTGGAATCTCTAAATCTTGTAAGGCTGCTATCTTAGGATGAAAGACGGGCTCAGATTATCCTGTACCAGCCTCCGTGTATTCTATAATTACAGGATAATAGAATCCTCGTTAAGATTATAGGATTTCAGGATTACATTAATTAAACACACTGCTGCCTGGCTATCATGAGAGGTAATTGAGAGAATCCTGGAATGCCAGGATGCTTATGTGATTACAGGATTTCAGGATTAAAATCGCAGGTAGGATTACAGGATTTAATGATTAGTTTATGTTTTACATGCAGTTAAGTCAGTTATAGTGATTTTATTTAATGTTATGATTCTGTGATTACAAGATTATATTAAAGGATTACATAATCCTGAGATTCCCATTGAGGATTGTATGATTACAGGATTCTGTGGTGGATCTTCGATTGCAGGATACCATGTGGTTAGTGTCTCGATAGAATCCTGTGATTCTGGTTATTCTGAGATTATACAATCCTGAGATTATTATTGGTCATTCACCTGTACAAATGATTCAGAGATATTGGGATTAAAAGATAGTGGTAATAGCAAATCACCGGATTCGAAGATGCAGGGATTTTAGGATTCTGAGAGTGCAAGATGAGGAGATAGAAGAATATAGGTATGGTGAATCCTGATATCTGGTAATCATTGAATCCCAAGATAAAGAATCTTAGGATTCAACAATCATACAATCATACAATCATACAATCATACAATCACATGATCAGGTGATTAATGCGTGACAACATCAAGTGCCCGGAGATGTTCAGGTTGCCAGGAAAGTAGCACTTCAGCGCCGGGTTGCCACTCCGGTTTCATGGCTGCTGCAGAAAGTTTGACCATGAAATTATCCTGACCGGCCACTTCCGTCATCATGCGTACGTGATCACCCAGATAAATGAATTGCTGAATTCTTGCCTTCACCTGTTCCATTCCGGGTTGCGGATTATTTACGTGAATACGCTCAGGGCGAATAGAGAGCAAAATCTTTTTGCCCGGCGAGCTTGGGCGAATTTTTACTGCACGCAGTTGAGTGCCGTCATCGAGTGATGCGCGGTAATAGTCGCCTTCGGCAGCATTGTTGGTGGCCAGCAGGCTGTTATTCTCGCCGATGAACTGAGCCACGAATGCATTATCCGGTTTTTCATAAATCACATTCGGGCTGTCCATCTGCTGGATCACACCATCATTGAACACCGCAACACGGTCAGACATCGTCATTGCTTCGCTCTGGTCATGCGTTACATAAACAATCGTCAGATCCAACATTTTATGAAGTTGCTTAATTTCCATCTGCATATGTTCGCGCAATTGTTTATCCAGCGCACCAAGGGGTTCGTCCATCAGCACCAGCTTAGGTTCAAACACCAGTGCGCGGGCTAGCGCAACACGTTGCTGCTGACCGCCCGACATTTGGGCAGGGTAGCGGTCAGCCAGAGATTTGAGTTTGACCATGTCCAGAATGCGGTCAACTTTCTCTTTGATATCAGATTTATTAAGCCGTCGAATGGTCAGTGGAAATGCCAGATTTTCCGCCACGGTCATGTGAGGGAAAAGCGCATAGTTCTGGAACACCATGCCGATATCTCGCTGATGTGGTGGCAAATTATGCAGAGGTTTATCGCGTAATAAGATTTCACCCTGGGTAGGCGTTTCAAAACCTGCAAGCATCATCAGACTGGTGGTTTTGCCGGAACCGGAAGGGCCCAACAGTGTCAGAAATTCTCCTTCGTGCACATCAAGGTTGAGGTTTTTGACTACCAGCTTGTCCCCGTCGTAACTCTTTTTGATATTTTTGAAGCTGACATACGTTCTCATCACAGGCACTCCGCAAATAAAATTATCGAAAATGGGATGACGCGACACGGCACAATTTGTGCATAAAACATCCTCAGAAGGATTGTTTGTCTGGCGTTATTAAAAATCTTTACCATCCGCTTCTGACGCTAACAAGCATTTTTTGACAAAATAACACAAAAAATAAGCCTGAGAGAAATCTCGCAGGCTTATGAATCTTATTGTTATTTTTATTTCAAAAGAGTTTATTGCTAGCAGTAAGATCTGTGTTTTACGCAGGATCAGGCAAATCACCTTGCAGGGCCAGCACCCTATTGTCAGCCCCCGGGATTGCACCACCGGCTTGCAGCCTGTGTCGCAAACACTCCACGATGTGCCTGAAAGCCGTTTCAATTTCTTCTTCAGGAACGCAACCGTAACCGAGCAAAAGCCCGCGCCGCGGGGCAGGGCGCAGGTAATATGCCGACAGCGGCCGAGTGAGAATTTTTTTCTGCTCCAGCTCTGCGCTCAGCGCCACATCATCAATCGAATCAGGCAGTGACAAAATCAGATGCAAACCGGCGTTGCTGTTTTCACACAGGAATTCCGGACCGAGTTCCTGTCCGATAAGCCGTATCAGGGCATTACGTCGTCTGCCGTAAAGCAATCGCATCCGGCGGATGTGGGCGGCGTAATGCCCTTCGCGAATAAATTCCGCAAGCGTAAGTTGCGTCAGTCCGTTACCGGCACGGTACAACTCGGAGTGCGCAATTTTGAGGCGCGATGCCAGCGGGCGCGGCAGGACGACATAACTTATCCGCATTGCCGGATACAATGTCTTACTGAACGTACCGATGTAAATCACCGGCGCATCGCTGCTCAGTCCCTGCAACGCGGGGATCGGACTGCCCGAATAGCGAAATTCGCTGTCGTAATCATCTTCCACTACCCAGCTACCTTGCTGGCTGGCGATGGCAAGAATTTTTTGCCGTCGGGCCAGGCTCATCACTGAACCGAGCGGATAGTGATGTGACGGTGTCACGCATATCAGCTTAGGTGCGCGGTCCTGTGGCGGGCTGTCGGGCGGGTTCAGCCCGTTTTCATCCACCGGCACCGGCTGAATATCCACGCCGTTGATGGTCAGCACATTGCGTATTCCCCAGTAGCTCGGTTCCTCAATCCAGGCAACATCGCCCGGGTCACAGAGCATTTTCGCCAGCAAATCCAGCGCCTGGTGGGTGCCGGCGGTGATCAGGATCTGATCTGCCGTGCAGTCAACAGAACGCGCTATACGCAAATAATCTGCCAGCGCATGTTGCAGTTGCGGGCAGCCACCATGGCGGGAGTAGGTGAGGAATTCGGGCGGCAGACGACGGCTCAGACGGTTCTGCAACTTACGCCAGATGTCATGCGGAAATTTTGTGACGTCCGGAACCCCGGGCATAAACGCGCCCCACTGATGCGAGGCAACGCCGGTACGCGTCAGCAGTTGAGAACCGCGCTTGGAAAGTGACACGTGGCTGCGAACCGGTGCGCAGCGCAGAGGTGTTTTATCGGCGATCACGCCGTCTTTCGGTAAATCTGCGGGAACGAAGGTTCCGCTTCCGGTGCGGGTCTGAATGTAGCCTTCGGCCTGTAACTGCTCGTAGGCAGCCAGCACCGTATTGCGCGAAATATCCAGTTCTTTGGCAAGGTCTCTTGAGGCGGGCAAGCGGCTGCCAGGCGCAATACTGCCATCAAATATAGCCTGTTGTAATGCCTGATAAACCCGCTTGTTCAGCGTGCCGGGCCAGGCATCTGAAAGCTCAGTGAGACGTTGCAAAATGAGGTCAGAAAGCAATGAGCGCAAAAGTGGATCCTCAAAATAAATGAAACTGGTTCTGGATTATAGAGCCGCTGGCGGGATAAAAAACAAGTACAGATTGCTAATTCGACAAATTGTTCATCTCGCAACCGGCAATCTATAAAACATCAACCTGAAGGCAGGAGCGAAAGATGAGTCACAGTGAACTGGAAAAACGCCGTAAAGAAGCGACGCCGCGTGGTGTAGGTGTCATGTGTGATTTCTATGCGGCAAAAGCAGAAAATGCCACGCTGTGGGATGAACACGGGCGGGAATACATCGATTTCACTGCCGGGATTGCGGTTCTGAACACCGGGCATCGTCACCCGAAAATCGTTGAAGCCATCCGCAACCAGCTCGACCTGTTCACACACACTTCCTACCAGATTGTGCCTTATGCCAGCTTTGTGAATCTGGCTGAACGCATCAACGCGATTTCTCCGGTGAGCGGCAAAGCGAAAACCACTTTCTTCAGTACCGGCGCGGAAGCTGTCGAAAACGCGGTGAAAATTGCCCGCTCCGCCACCGGTCGCCCGGGCATCATCACTTTCTCCGGTGCATTTCATGGCCGCACGCTGCTGACCATGGCGTTGACCGGCAAAGTAGTGCCTTACAAAATGGGCTTCGGGCCGTTCCCGGCCTCGGTCTTCCACGCCCAATATCCCAACGCCGTTCACGGTGTCACCACTGAAATGGCACTCGACAGTATTGAACGTATTTTTCGCAGCGATATCGCGCCGCAGCAAATTGCTGCGATCCTGTATGAGCCGGTACAAGGCGAGGGCGGTTTCAATATCGCGCCGGAAGATTTCGTGAAAGGGCTGCGCGAAATCTGTGACCGTCACGGCATCGTGATGATTGCCGACGAAGTACAGAGCGGCTTTGCGCGTACCGGTAAAATGTTCGCGTCAGAATACTATCCCGATGCCAAACCGGACATCGTCACGATGGCGAAAAGCCTCGGCGGCGGTTTGCCGATCTCGGGCGTAACCGGGCGCGCCGGGCTGATGGACGCACCGGAGCCGGGCGGCCTTGGCGGTACTTACGCGGGTAATCCGCTGGCCGTGGCCTCTGCGCTGGCAGTGCTGGATATCATCGAAGAAGAAAAATTGTGCGAGCGCGCAAATCGTCTGGGTGCAGAGCTGACTGAAGTACTCGGGAAAGCCAAAGCGAATTGTGCGGCACTGGTGGATGTCCGTGCGCGTGGTTCAATGGTGGCGGCCGAATTTAACGATCCGGTGACCGGAAAACCTTCTTCTGAACTGACCAAACAGTATCTGCGCAAAGCGCTGGACGCCGGATTGCTGATGCTCAGTTGCGGTGTGCATGGCAACGTGATCCGTTTCCTTTATCCGCTGACCATTCCTGATGTGCAGTTTAAAGAAGCCCTGGCAATTTTGTCCCGTGTGCTGACTGACTGAGGAAACCTGTGCATCGGGCTGAGTGATTAGCCGTTCAGACAGAGTGCACAGATGCACGAAAGCAGTGCCAATAATAAGAAACTGAGTGTCATGAGGCATAAAAAAATTACATAACGCCTCTTCAATCCCTGTCCGCCCGCCGTTCTGTGCGTGGCGGATGGACTCAACCGGAATGGCATGGTTTATGCTTTATTATAAAATATGATGCATCATATTTTTAACACTGCCGTTCTCTTAGCGTTTTTCCTTACTTTTTCGTTAACCCAGGAGTCACAGCATGTTCAAGAAAATAGCCCTTACCACGCTTCTTGCAGGGTTGGTGTTTCAGGCTCAGGCGGAATCCCTGACCGTGATTTCTTTTGGTGGCCTGAATAAGGACGCCCAGGACAAAGCATTTTACAAACCTTTTGCGGCAGCAGGAAAAGGCACGATTGAGCCAGGAGAATACAATGGCGAAATGGCGCGCATCCGTGCCATGGTTGAAACCAAACAGGTTGGCTGGGACGTCGTGGAAGTGGAAAGCCCGGAGCTTATCCGCGGCTGTGATGAAGGGCTGTTCGAACCGCTGGACTGGAACAAGCTGGGCGACAAAACGCAGTACGTGCCGGGCGCGGTCACCGAATGTGGTGCGGGCATCTTCCTGTGGTCAACCGTGCTGACTTATGACGCCAGTAAACTGAAAAAAGCGCCAACCAGCTGGGCCGACTTCTGGGACGTGAAAGATTTTCCGGGCAAACGCGCACTGCGCAAGAGCGCCAAATTCACGCTGGAAATCGCCTTACTGGCAGACGGTGTGAAACGTGAAGATATTTACAAAGTCCTGGCAACCCCTGCGGGCGTTGAACGTGCTTTCAAAAAACTTGACCAGATCAAACCGAACATTCAGTGGTGGGAATCCGGTGCACAGCCGTTGCAATGGCTGGTGTCCGGCGATGTGGTCATGACCTCTGCGTATAATGGCCGCGTCAGCGCCGCGCAAGGTGAAGGCCACGATTTCAAAATGGTCTGGGACAACAGTCTCTACGACCTCGACAGCTGGGCCATTGTCAAAGGTTCCAAACACAAAGATCTGGCCGAACAGTTTATAGCCTTCGCCAACAAACCTGAAAACCAGAAAGTCTTTGCCGAAACCATCCCCTACGGCCCGACCGAGAAGTCGGTCACCGGCATGATAGACGCGAAATATGCTCAGAATCTGCCAACCGCTGAGAAAAACCTGGCAGGCGCTTTGCAGGTAGATACTAACTTCTGGATTGAGCATGGTGAAGATCTCGAGCAACGGTTCAACGCCTGGTCTTCTAAGTAGTCGGCCCTTCATCCTTCAAGCTGCACCTGCGCTGGCTTCACTCGTGAACCCCGGTCACATACTCAAGTATGCTCCCGGGGATCCGTCTCGTTCGCCGCCTTGCTGCAACTCGAATGAGTTTGGGCTGTGAGCCCGATAAAAGCATAAAAACCTCGCAGCGGGAGAAAAACATGAGTCAAACCGAAATGTTGACCACACCGGTGACGGAGGGATCAGCAGAAGGGCCAACATTGCGTCAGCGTCTGCGTAAAGTGGAAGCGGCGTATACGCGTCGTTCTTTATTGCTGATCGCGCCGCTGTTGCTGTTTGTTATTGTCAGTTTTCTGTTCCCGATTGCGTCCATTCTGGGCAAGAGTGTGACTAATCCGGAACTGGGCGCAACCCTGCCGGAAACTGTGGCGCAGCTTGCACACTGGGACGGCAAAACCGTGCCGGATGAAGCGACGTTTACTGCACTGGTCACCGATTTGCGTCATGCCCGCAGCAGCGGTCAGATGGCAACCATTGCCAAGCGTTTAAGCTACGAAGATAACCGTTACCGCAGCCTGATCACTGGCACATTACGTCAAGTACCCGCGGGAGGGGGCGCGATCCGTGAACCGTTAATCCAGAGCATGCCGCTGTGGGGTGAACTCAGCACCTGGCAGACGCTGCAACGTGCTTCGGGTCCGGTGACTTCTCTCTATTTATTGTCGGCGTTCGACCGGAAGGTAGACGTGGATACCGGCAAAATTGTCGCACTGCCACCGGATCAGGCGCTGTACGTCAACGTGCTGCTGCGCACATTGTGGATGGCGCTGGTGGTGACGATTTGCTGCGTCGTGCTGGGTTATCCGCTGGCGTACTGGCTGGCAAAACAGCCTTCCGGACGCGCGAATTTGCTGATGATTCTGGTGTTACTCCCGTTCTGGACGTCGTTGATTGTCCGCACGGCCAGCTGGATTGTGCTGTTGCAATCGGGCGGCCTGATTAACCGGGCGTTACTTTCCACCGGCATTATCGATCACCCGCTGGTGATGGTGTTCAACCGCCTCGGCGTTTATATCTCGATGACGCACATCATGCTGCCGTTTATCGTCCTTCCTTTATATGCGGTGATGAAAGGCATTTCGCCTAATTATGTTCGCGCCGCGATTTCATTGGGTGCGCATCCTTTCTCCGCTTTCTGGCGGGTATACGTGCCGCAAACTTACGCGGGTGTCACTGCCGGTGCATTGCTGGTGTTTATGATGGCGATTGGTTACTACATCACGCCTGCGTTGCTGGGCGGTCCGGGCGATCAGATGGTCAGTTATTTCGTGGCGTTCTTTACCAATACGACCATGAACTGGGGCATGGCCGCAGCGCTGGGCAGTCAGTTGCTGGTGATTGTGGTGCTGCTGTACATCGTTTACATCCGCGTTACGCGCACTAAAGCTGAAATTGCAGCGCATTAAGGAGCCCGAAGATGAAACACGCAATGAGACAAAAAGGGGCGTTAATCCTGCGGTTATGGCGCTGGTGTTTTAATTTCTACAGTGCGGCGGTCCTGCTGTTTCTGATTGTGCCGGTGCTGATCATCGTGCCGCTGTCATTTAACGCCGGTTCGTTTCTCAGCTATCCGCTGACAGGGTTTTCGCTGCGCTGGTATCAGACGTTTTTCCATTCCAATGAATGGCTGAGTTCACTGGGTAACAGCCTGCTGATTGCGCCACTGGCGACTTTGCTCGCCACTCTTCTCGGCGTTCTGGCTGCGGTCGGGCTGGTGCGCGGTGAATTTCGCGGTAAATCACTGGTGATGGCCATTCTGATTTCGCCGATGATCGCGCCGGTAGTGATTATCGCCGTTGGCATGTTCTTCTTCTTTGCCCGCGTATCGCTGCTCAACAGTTATCTCGGGCTGGTGCTGGCACATGCATTACTTGGCGTGCCGTTTGTGGTGATCACGGTAGTGGCGATACTCAAAAATTACGACCGTAATTTATCCCGCGCCGCCGCCAGCCTCGGCGCGTCGCCGTGGACCGTATTCCGTAAAGTTACGCTGCCGCTGATTGCGCCGGGTGTTTTCTCAGGAGCGCTGTTTGCGTTTGCGGCGTCATTCGACGAAGTGGTGGTGACGTTATTTCTTGCCAGCCCGCGTCAGCGCACGCTGCCTATCCAGATGTTTGCCGGTATTCGTGAAAACCTCGACCCGACCATTGCGGCGGCGGCGTCGCTGATGGTCGGTGCATCGCTGATTTTGCTGCTGGTGATGGAACTGCTGCGCCGCCGTGGCGAACGCCTGCGTCATTCGCCGACAACACACTGACGTTAAATTCATCAGAGGACTTTACAGGTTCTCTTTTTTTGATTATTCCTGATGCATCAAATATCAAAAGTAACGGGAGCCATTTCTCATGACTGACACAACTCAGAAAAAAACGCTTTTGCTGACCGGCGCAAGCCGTGGCATTGGTCACGCGACAGTCAAACATTTCTATGCTGCGGGGTGGCGGATTTTCACCGCATCGCGGCAGAACTGGGTGGATGAATGTCCGTGGGCAGAGGGATTTCTCAATCATATTCACCTGGATCTGGAAGACATCGACAGCGTGCAGAAAGCCCTGCCGATGATCAAAGAACGCCTCGGCGGGCGGCTGGATGCGCTGGTCGATAACGCGGGTATTTCACCGAAAACCCCCACCGGTGGCCGTCTCGGTGTGCTCGACAGTGATTACGCCACCTGGTTGCAGGTGTTTAACGTCAACCTGTTTTCAACCGCCATTCTGGCAACCGGATTATTTGATGAACTGAAAACCGCGCAGGGCAGCATTATCAACGTAACCTCGATTGCGGGCAGCAAAGTGCATCCGTTTGCCGGTGTGGCCTATGCCTGTTCTAAAGCGGCGCTTTCGACGCTGACCCGCGAAATGGCACACGAATTCGGCCCGCACGGCATACGGGTAAATGCCATTGCGCCGGGGGAAATTGATACCGCGATCCTCTCGCCGGGCACGCAGGAAATTGTCGAGCGCAGCGTGCCGTTGCAGCGACTGGGTAAGGCTGAAGAAGTCGCTTCACTGATCCATTTCCTGTGCACATCGGGCGCTTCTTACGTGAACGGCGCTGAAATCCATGTGAACGGCGGTCAGCATGTCTGAAGCGCCGTCATTGCTCACCACGGAGGTACCGCGTGTCAGCAGGTCGCAGGCAGAAAATATTGCTGCGCAGGTTTACGGGCTGGAAGGCAAAGCGGAGGTGCTGGGCGGCGAACGCGACAGCAATTTTTGCCTGACCACGGGGCCTGGCCACGCTTACATGTTGCGGTTTGTTAATCCGGCGGAAGTGCCCGCAGAAGTGGCTTTCCAGACCGCCATTCTCAGCCATCTGGCGATACGCGACAGCCAGTTGCCGGTGCCACGGTTGCAGGAAAGTCGCCACGGTGAACTTACGCCGCAGGTGACGGTTGACGGACAAATGCTGACACTGCGTGCCGTCAGTTATCTGCCCGGTATCGCGCAATATCAGGTGTCGCGTTCAGCGGTGCTGATGCGGGAAATTGGCGACACGCTGGCACGGCTGGATATCGCGCTGAGCGATTTTAACCATCCCGGCGCACAGCGTGATCTGCTGTGGGACATCAGCGACATGTCACGCCTCGAGGGCTGGTTAACGCAACTCACTGACCCTGAGCAGCGCCGCACCATTACCCGCGTGCTGGAAACCCACCGGCAAAAAGTGGTTCCGGCCAGCCAGCGGTTGCGCAGACAAGTGATCCACAATGACCTGAATGCCCATAACGTTCTGGTAAACAGCGCTGATCCGCAGCGTCTCGCGGGCATTATTGATTTCGGTGACGCCCTTCACGCGCCCCTGATTAACGAACTGGCTACCGCCCTGGCTTATCAGCTCGACAGCGACGGCGACGATCTTTTCCTCTATTGCCGTCCGATGATTGCTGCGTATACCGCGCGTTTGCAACTCACCGGTGCCGAGCTGGATGTTTTACCGGAACTGGTGGCGTCACGACTGGCGCTGAGTCTGCTGATTGCCCAGCATCGTGCGGTGCTGTATCCGCAAAACCGTGATTATATTTTGCGTAATCAGGCGCATGCATGGGGAAGTTTATCGCGTCTGATGGCGCTGCCGTTTTCGCAGACTGACCTGATATTTCGTCAGTCATGCGCGTTTGAACAGAAATAAGAGGCCGTTATATGCTCACTCCGAAACAGGTTTTAGAAGGTCGTCAGCAATTTCTTGGCGGCGGTTACCGGCTGTTTTATCAGGAACCGCTGCATGTGGTGCGCGGCGAAGGCGTCTGGTTATATGACAGCGAAGGACGGCGCTATCTGGATGCTTACAATAATGTTGCGTCTGCCGGTCATTGCCATCCGGCGGTGGTTGAAGCCATCACCACGCAGGCCGCGCAACTCAATACACACACGCGTTATCTGAATGATGCGATTGTCGAATTTGCTGAAGATTTCCTGACCGAGTTTCCTCCTGAGCTGCGCAACCTGACCATGACCTGCACCGGCAGCGAAGCCAACGATCTGGCGCTGCGTGTCGCACGACAAATTACCGGCGGGCAGGGCGTTATTGTGACGAGCTGGGCGTATCACGGTGTGACCAGCGCGCTGGCAGAACTTTCCCCCTCGCTTGGTGACGGGTTTGAGCAAGGCAAAAATGTCTGGCTGACTGATGCGCCGGACACGTTCCGCCATCCCGGCGTATTCTCTGCGGGCGTGGAGCGCGCGCTGGAAGAAATGAAACACGCGGGCGTGAAACCGGCGGCGTTGTTAGTGGACACGATTTTCTCCAGTGATGGTGTATTCAGCCCGGACCCGCTGGACATGCAGCGCGCCGTCGGGCTGGTGCGTGCGGCAGGTGGATTATTTATCGCAGACGAAGTGCAGCCCGGTTTTGGCCGTACCGGCAGCCAGCGCTGGGGCTTCGCCCGCTACGGCGTGACGCCTGACCTGGTCAGTCTGGGCAAACCGATGGGTAACGGTCATCCGGTCGCCGGGCTGGTCGGCAGACCGGAACTGTTTGCGGAATTTGGCCGCCGTCAGCGCTATTTCAATACTTTCGGCGGTAACCCGGTTTCCTGCCGCGCCGCGCATGCCGTTTTACAGATTTTACGTCGTGAAGAGTTGCAGCAGAATGCGCAGATGACCGGCGCAATCTTGCGTGAAGGGCTACAAAAACTGGCGCAACGTTATCCGGTCATCGGCGATGTACGCGGCGACGGTTTGTTTATCGGTGTGGAACTGGTGAGCGATCAGCGCAATACGCCTGCGCCGGAACTGGCGGCATTTATCGTCAATGAAATGCGCCAGAAACAGGTTTTGATTAGTGCTACGGGACCGGCGGCGAATGTCCTGAAAATTCGCCCGCCGCTGGTCTTCCAGCCGGAACACGCGACGCTGTTGCTGCAAACACTGGCAAGCGTGCTGGCGGAGATGCCGGGATAATGAACGCACATTTGCGAAACCGAATGTGCTATAGAATTCAGGAACATCGGCTATCCGCGTAATGTATGCGCCTTTAGCTGATGAGGTACTGAATGTCGGGTCTTGAATGTAGCGATTTAAAAATCTTAGTCAATTCATAACAAAAACAGAGTTAACTCTTTATCAAAAAGATCTTTGTTGAAGACCTGGTGAGTGGTATTTTAAAATCACATGAGGGAATTATAAATTACTTGAATGTATTAAGAATGTGATGGTTACTCAGGGAGTAAAGAATGATTTATTCAAGTTGGAAGTGGGTAGTATTACTCCCGTTACTTACAAAACCTGTTTCATTTGTTTTATTTGGTGGTGTGGTCTCTTCACTTATTATTTTCCCTTTATTGTACAGCCAGGATGTTCAGGAGTGGAAAGGCAATATTAATAACATTCAAAATATGGGCAGCTTTTATGATTCAGATAATTTGCAAGGAGATATCTCAGCAGGAAACTATATCAGGAATCCTTCACAATACACTGAGGTGCAAGTTAAGACTTTACTGTTCTCTAAGTCAGGAAATCCGCAAGAATGTAACGCCAAAATCCGAGAGTTTTTAACTTCAGTCAAAAAAATACAGCCTCATAATATTCCCGTTGTATTAAATAAAGTGTGTGCTAATCGTGGATTTGCTATCGGAAGGTTTGCTGATGAGAATACCATCATTTCTATTTTACCCTTGCATGATAAAGGCTACAGTTTAGTCGGGGTTAAAATACGTAAATACTCCATTCTGGGAAAACCCGCTTTCTCGAAATCTATAATGAATTTTTCGAACGTCTGGCCTGCATTAATTATTATCATTTTATCGATGGTTATTAGCTATTTACTGTCATTAATAGCAGGAGGATATCTCCGGGTCCTCAATGAATATGCATCTAAAGATGGATTAACAGGATGTTTACGAAGGGAGGCATTTTACGCGAAAGCAAGTTACGAATTAGAAAAATCCAAGAAAAATAATGCGCCTTTTAGTGTTTTAGTGATCGACCTTGATCATTTAAGAGACGTGAATAACACCTATGGCCATGCCAAAGGTGATACGGCTATTTCTCTGATTGCTGAAACAATACTTAAGAGCTTACGTGGAACTGACTTTGTTGGCAGGGTGGGAGGCGATGAATTTATCGTTATACTTAAAGATACCACACCTGCAGATGCATTATTAATCGCAAACAGGATCCGTCATTCAGTGAAGAGTTTAAAACTTGATGATTTATCTTTATCAGTAAGTATCGGTATCTCTCAGTGTGAGAAACAGAATGCAACATTACAAGAAATCATTTCTAAAGCCGATACGAATCTCTATCTGGCAAAGCGTCAGAGAAATGAAGTTGTTTTTGAAAATGATATCCTCAGGTAATTTCTGTTGTTACAGTATGCCAGTTACTACTGGCTGATGTTTTCTTCTATGTGTCAAATAAATGCGATTTCACTTAATACATTAAAAAGAGTCCGCGAGATAATCTCAGACCCCCTGAATACCCTTTTTTCTCAGCGCATACGTTAGCACGCACGCTACAGGACTTTGCGACTTACGCTCAGAAACTCGACCATCTTCTGGCTGCCGTCGAGAATGTCTTCCTGAATGGCACGCCTGGCGGTTGCGCCGTCGCCTTTACGCAGTGCAATCAAAATCTCTTCGTGATGTTCAATGGCCATACGTTGTGAGAAATGAGCATAAGCCTGTGCAATCAGCGGGCCGGTGCGCATCCATAAACTGTCGATGAAATTGCTTAAAAGGGGCATCCGCGCACTTTGTGAGAGCATCAGATGGAACTCGCTGTTGAGGCGCAGTGCTTCGGGCAAATCTTCGCTGCTGATGGCTTTGCGGTTATCTTTAATATTCTGCGTAATCCGTTGCAACTCATATTCCGTTACCGATTGCGCTGCTTTCTCCGCCCCGAGACCTTCCAGTTCCAGCCGTAAGGTGCGAATTTCCTGATATTGCTGTTCATCGAGCTGCGGTACGCGGATGTCTTTCGGGGTACGCATTTCCAGCGCCTGTTCTTTGGCCAGCTGTAAAATCGCATCCCGCACCGGCGTGACACTGGTACCCACCTGTTCGGCCAGTTCGCGGATACGTAAACGATCATTAGGTTTCAGGCGGCCGGTAATCAGTGCCTCGCGCAAGGTGGCGTAAACGCTGCTGCCCAGATAGGCGTGATTAATTGAGTTGATGGGATAATTCAAAAGTTCACCGTAGCAATGAGAGTGCGCATACCCGGAGTTGGGAAGAGGCCGTGGAAAACGATTATACAACATGATGCATCAAATGTGAGGATGGCGGGGGCAGCCTTTTCTTTCTTTTGAAGCGACTGCCTGGCCAGATATCATGCTGACCAGGCAGGGTTATTACATGACCAGCTTAACTTCCTGCTTCCTGCGGAGCAGGGTCATCCTGCAAGTGCTTTTTAAAGTGTTTCTCAATCTGTTCTAACGTTTTACCCTGCGTTTCAGGCGCAAAGATAATGGCAAATATTCCGCCTGCGACACCGATGGCGGCAAAGCAGAAGAATGACATCGTCAGCCCGATAGACTCCAGCATGATCGGGAACATAAAGGCGATGGAGAAGTTGGTCATCTGCATGGCAAATACCGATACGCCGTTAGCCATGCCGCGGATGCGCATCGGGAACATTTCCGACAGCAGCAGCCAGGTAACAGGCGACAACGCGCCCTGCTGGAAGCACAGGAAAATCAGCATACCGCCAAGTACCAGATAGCTGCGAACCGCATCGGGATGACCGTTGACAGTTTCCGGCATCAGCCAGGTGACTAATCCGATGGCAAGCAGCGTCAGGGTACAGCCGATCTGACCGGTCAGCAGCAGCGGACGGCGCCCGAAACGGCTGAGCAGCATGATGCCCACAAACGTCATGATCACTGAGATGACCCCGTTGGCGATAGTCGCCATCAGAGACGCATTAGTGCTTAACCCCGTGGCCTGCAACATGGTCGGTGCGTAGAACATAATGGTATTCACGCCGGAGAGTTGTTGCAGCATGGCGATACCAATCCCCAGAAACACCAGACGTTTCATCCACACGGAGATAGTCTTCTGGCGGCGGGAATGCTTCTCGCTTTTGGAACTCATGGAACTGCGGATCTCGCTCAGCTCTTTCTCTACTCTGCCTGCCTTACGGGTACGCTCCAGCACGTCACGCGCTTCGCGATAGCGGCCGTGCATGGCATACCAGCGCGGAGTATCAGGCAGGAAAAGCATCCCGACCCACAGCACCACGGCCGGAACGCAGGCGACACCCAGCATCCAGCGCCAGGTGGTTTCGCCACCCCACACTTCGTTGATGGCCGCATTACTGGTATACGCAATCAGCTGGCCGGAGACGATCATCAGTTCCTGTAATGTAACGAA
Organism: Rahnella sp. NRRL B-41462; assembly: GCF_003263525.1. Lineage (NCBI taxonomy): Bacteria > Pseudomonadati > Pseudomonadota > Gammaproteobacteria > Enterobacterales > Yersiniaceae > Rahnella > Rahnella sp. NRRL B-41462. Next base: position 23,289 of record NZ_JYDF01000038.1, read on the forward strand.
CTGCCAGCGGCGATGAGAGGGGACGATTTCCGCGATATAGATGGGCACAATCGCTGCCGCGCCACCGACTGCCAGCCCCAGAATAAACCGGCAGATAATCATTATCACGACGTTGGGCGCCATGGCACAACCGAGCGAACCGGCCATAAAGATCAGTGCCATCACCAGAATGACTTTCTTACGCCCGAAACGGTCAGCCACGCGACCAGCACAGACTGCACCCACAGCCGAACCCAGTATCAGGAAGCTGGTGACCATCCCGGTTGTTAACGATGTCAGATGCAGATCGTGCTTCATGAACAGCAAAGCACCGGCAATCACCCCGGTATCGTAGCCAAAAAGTAAGCCACCCAGGGTGGCAATAAAGGCAATTACTTTCACCAGCGGTTCGGTCGGTTGCGAGGCTTTCGCCGCCTCATCCCGACCGCCACTGTTTATTTTCTCACTCACAGATGCTCCCTAATCATTACTTTTCTTATGGTTTTTGTGTGACTCATGTCACACATTATAAATCTAACGCATAATCCGGATATTGAAAGGAAACGGGAAAAATGAAGGGAAACGAAGGCTGGTGGCGCTGAATTTAACGGGGGAAATATTACTTTTTTGTGGCGAGATATTCGTAAAAGTGATTAGTAATGCTTAACAAATAAACATCAAAAATGTCAGGCTCCATCAAACGATGATGAGGCCTCTATTCTTACCTAAAAGTGAGTCACAGCGCGCATTGGTTTGATATCCCACAAGGAATAATTTGAGTTAAGCGTGGGAAGATCTTTTCCTTTTTGAGCCAATGTTATGAAAAATAAATGTGACATAATTTCAAATATTACCCGGCGTGATTTCGTCAAGGTCAGCAGCATGGTGGCTGCGCTTCCTCTGGCCGGATTCAAATTCAGTCATGCCGTCGATAAATCTTCTGTTACCCCTTCAGGATTAGCGCCATCTCCGGTCAACGTGGTGGCGACATGTAGTACGTTTGACTGCGGTGGAAAATGTGATATCCGGGCGCATGTTCAGGACGGCGCAGTTATTCAAATTACCACGCGGCCTGATGCAGAACTTGACCCTGCCATGCCGGTGATGCGTGCCTGTGTCCGTGGACGGAGTTACCGGAAGTTTGTCTATCATCCTGATCGTCTGAAATATCCGATGAAGCGCGTTGGCAAACGCGGTGAAGGCAAATTTGTCCGGATAAGCTGGGATGAGGCGACGACGCTTATTGCTGAAAATCTGCAACGTATTACTGCAAAATACGGCCCGTCATCGCGCTACGTGCATGTCGGGACCGCAGTCAGCGGCGGCGCATTCTCCGGCGATACTATGGCCCGCCGGTTATTGAATCTGACCGGCGGTCATCTCAGTTCCTACCATTCTGTCAGTATGGGAAATACGGCGGCGGCGACGCCCTACACCTACGGCACGGCGGCGAGCGGTAACACGCTGGATACACTGGCAGATACGCCGCTGGTGATCCTGTGGGGGCATAATCCGACTGAAACCATTTTTGGTCACACCAATCACTATTTTCAGCAGATGAAGCAAAACGGCACGCGCTTCATTGTGGTAGATCCGCGCTATTCAGATACCGCTTCTTCGCTGGCGGATGAATGGATCCCGCTGCGTCCTTCAACAGATAACGCGCTTATGGATGCGATGATGTACGTCATCGTCAGCGAAAATCTGCACGATAAAGCCTTCATTGAGCGCTATACGCTCGGATTTGATGAAAGCTCAATGCCGGAAGGCGTGCCGCCGAACGAATCGCTGATGGCGTATCTGACAGGTGCTAAAGATGGCGTGAAAAAAACGCCAGAATGGGCAGAAGTGATCACCCATGTTCCGGCTCAGACCATCCGCCGGCTGGCCAGAGAGTATGCAACAACCAAACCTGCCGCACTGATCCAGGGCTGGGGGCCACAGCGGCATAATTGTGGCGAACGTACCGCGCGCGGCTCGACGCTGCTGGCCACCCTTACCGGCAATGTCGGGGTCAAAGGTGGCTGGGCGGGCGGTTACGGCGGCATTGGCAACCGTAAATTCACCACGGGGCCGGAGATGCCGGACAATCCGGTGAAACAAAAAATCTCGGTGATGAACTGGGTACAGGCAGCCGATGACGCGAGCCTTGTCACACCAAAGGACGGGCTGACCGGCGGGGAAAAACTCGACAGCAATATCCGCATTCTTTTCTCTCTCGCGGGTAATTATCTGGCTAACCAGAACCCGGATATCCATCAGGCCGTAAAGGTGCTCGAAGATGAATCGAAAATTGAATTCATTGTTGCCAGCGATCTTTACCTCACGCCAAGCGCTAAATATGTCGATCTGCTGCTGCCGGAAACCAGCTTTATGGAACGCTGGAATATCGGTGAAACCTGGGGCACCGGCAATTATCTGATGTTGTCTGAAAAACTGATTGAACCCCCATTTGAAAGCCGGTCGGATTACGACTGGTTACGCGAGGTGGCAGCAAAACTGGGCGTCGAACAGGAATTCAGTCAGGGGCGTACGGAGAAAGAATGGATTGTCCACATCTGGGAGAAAACCCGTCAGGCGATGCCGCAGGAGGAACTGCCGACCTTTGAACAATTGCAGGTCACCCGCCGACATCTTTTCAAAAGCGCGCCGCATGTGGCGTTTGAAGATAATATCCGCGACCCGAAAAACCATCCTTTCCAGACACCTTCCGGCAAAATCGAGATTTTCTCGCGCAGGCTTTATGACATGAATCACCCGGAAATCCCGGCGTTATCGCACTATGTGCCCGCTCACGAAGGGCCGGAGGATGCACTTTCGGCGCGATTCCCGTTGCAGCTGATTACCTGGAAAGGCAAAAACCGGGCGAACTCGACGCAGTATGCCAACCCGTGGTTGCAGGAAGTGCAGACACAAAAACTGTGGATCAATCCGCTGGATGCCCAACGGCGCGGTATCGCGCAGGGCGACAGCGTACGTATTCACAATGACCGTGGTGTGACGCAAATTCCGGCGGAAGTGACTCAGCGGATTATGCCCGGTGTGGTGGCGATGCAGGCTGGTGCCTGGTGGCAGCCGGATGCCAGCGGTGTCGATCACGGCGGTTGCGCCAACGTACTCAGTTCGGCGCGTATTACCGCGCTGGCGAAAGGGAATTCCCATCAAACCATGCTTGTGGAGGTTGTTAAGGCATGAGCCAGTTTATTGATTATCCACCGGTCAGCGGCCGCCAGCTCGGCTTCTTTATCGATTCCTCACGTTGTTCCGGCTGTAAAGCCTGTCAGGTCGCCTGCAAAGATAAAAACAATCTTGAAGTGGGCAGGCGTTTTCGCCGTATCTATGAAATCAAAGGGGGCGGTTTCATCCCCACAGGCATGGGCGGAATGATCAACAACGTGTACGCCTATACGCTGTCTATTTCCTGCAATCACTGCAAAGACCCGGTTTGTACTAAAAATTGCCCGACCACGGCCATGCATAAACGTCCTGGTGACGGCATTGTGCGGGTGAATACCGATAAATGCGTCGGTTGCGGATACTGTGCGTGGTCTTGCCCGTACGGTGCTCCTCAACTGAATACGCAGACCGGTCAGATGTCGAAATGTGATTTCTGTGTCGATTTGCAGGCAAGCGGTCAGCAGCCGGTATGCGTCTCAACCTGTCCGTTAGGTGCGATCAAATTTGGTCCGATCGATGAATTACGGACGAAATACGGCAGCCTCTGTGATGTTCAGGGATTGCCAGATTCAGCGCTCACTCACCCCAATCTGGTCATCAAACCGCACCAGGGTGCAGAAAAAGGGAGTCAATAATCATGCAGGAATGGCCACTGATCGTCTTTACGTTGCTGATCCAGCTTTCCGTAGGCAGCACGCTTTTCACCACATTTATCCTGATGTATGCCGCTGACAGCCTGAATACGCAGGAAAAATGGCGCGTTGCAGTACCTGCCATGTTGCTGGCTTTTGTCGCCGGTGCGCTGGGCCTTGTCGCTTCAACCGCGCATCTGGGCTATCCGCTGAATGCCTTTCATGCGCTGAGTCATATCAGCAGTTCCTGGCTGAGCCGGGAAATCGTTTTCGCCAGTCTTTATCTCGGTATTCTGGGGTTGACCACGCTGATTGGGCTGGTAGCAAAACGCGTCGCGACTTCTCTTATGCTGCTCGCTTCTCTTTTGGGCCTGATTGATCTCTTCTGCATGAGCGCGATTTACGTCCATGCGTCTGTCGCGACCTGGATGCACATCAATACTTACGTGATGTTTTACGCAACCGCGCTGAGTCTGGGGGCCATCACCGCGCTGTGGCGGCTTTCCCGCTGCCCGTGGCTGCCCTGGAAACAGGCGAGGAGGATCTCGGTTATCTGCGGTGGCGCGCTGATCGTCGTTACGCTGGCGCGCCTGCTGGAACAGCCGGTGTATCTTGAGTATCTGAACGGTGTGAGCCGCGATGCGGTGACGTTCCCGCATCAGCCGCTGGTGGCTTTCGCTCAGTCCGGCACGTTGCGGTTGATGGCGTGGGTGATACTGACTGTAGGCACGATTATCACGGCGTGCAGCCTGCAAACGCACCGTATTGGCCGCTTACTGCTGGTGACGGGCGGGACGGCGGTGTTACTGGCAGAAATCATGCTGCGTTTTAACTTCTTCAGCATTCACTGATGCGTGTGTTTTCGCTTCATGCCAGTCCGCGCATGATGTGCGCCGGACGGGCATGCGTGCGCAATACGGTGAAAAATAGCCGCTGCGTGGCCTGTGCAGATGTTTGCCCGACAGGGGCCGTTACGCTCAATGAAGAAGGCATGATAGAGATGGATCCGCAGGCCTGTATCGGCTGCGGTTATTGTCTTTTTAACTGCCCCACCGGTGCGCCGGAGGGCATTGCACCGCCGCAAAGGCATTATCGCGCTGACCGGCTGGTGATGCCGCTGACTCGCGTTGCGCCCTGTACTGAAGAATTGCTGATGTGGCACAGCGAATACGGCATCCGTTTTGTTGAGATGAAAGCGGAAAGCGCGGCTGGCTGGTTTAAGGCCATCGCCACGCTGAATGTTCGCCTGAAACGAATGCAGGAACCGCTGTGGAATATTGTGCCACCGTCCCGGCAAACGATGAACGGTTCACGCCGCCGGTGGTTGCATCTTAAAAACGAAGGCGCTTCTGCCGGTAACGTACCTGTCGGGCGTCGGTTCAGGCGCGCCCGTTTTACACAGATCAGTGAATATCACGTTGATCTCGATAAACACCGTTGCGTACTCTGCGGCGCCTGTAGCCGTGTCTGTCCCGAACAAGCCATCCGCCTGGATAATCTGGCATTAACGCTGGATCCTGTGAAATGTACCGGTTGTGGCAACTGCGAGGCGGTGTGCTTTGATGGCGCTATCTCCGTATCCGCGCGTGAAAACAGTGAAAGTACGTTAACCGTTTCCAGGCTTGAACAAGCACAATGCCGGGTGTGTGGCTGCATATTTCCCGCCTGGTCTGCGCAGGATAATGAATGTGCGGTATGCCGCCGCCATGCTTTTGGAATGCGTGAGGCCTGAAATGAACATCCCGGCGGGACTGCGTTACACTACAGAGATAATTTTTGGCTCAAATTTTATGCTTTCTGCCGAAAACGAGCCTGTTTTCGGGTCAGAGAACTCTGTTTACACGGCGAAGAAGCGTCAGGTTTTGCCTGAAACGGCGCAAACCTATATTCTATCGGCCAATTTACTGAGACAGTTGCAATGAGGTCTATATGATTATCAAACCACGCATCCGTGGCTTTATCTGTGTTACTGCCCATCCGGAAGGTTGCAAGGCGAACGTTAAAGAACAAATCGACTACGTTACCGCGCAAGGCAAAATCGCAGGCGGTCCTAAAAAAGTCCTGGTGATCGGTGCTTCTACCGGTTACGGCCTCGCTGCCCGCATCTCAGCTGCTTTCGGTTCTGACGCAGCAACGCTGGGTATCTTCTTCGAACGTCCGGGCGACGAATCCAAAACCGCCACTGCGGGCTGGTACAACTCAGCCGCATTCGAAGAATTTGCCGATGCCAAAGGTCTGTACGCAAAAAGCATCAACGGCGATGCGTTCTCTGACGAAGTGAAGCAAAAGACCATTGAGCTGATCAAACAAGATTTAGGTCAGGTTGATCTGGTGGTTTACAGCCTGGCTGCGCCACGTCGCACCCATCCTAAAACCGGTGAAGTGTTCAACTCCACCCTGAAACCAATCGGTAAGCAAGTCACTATTCGCGGCATCAACACCGACAAAGAAACCATCAACGAAACCACGCTGGAACCGGCAACGCCTGAAGAAATCGCGGGCACCGTGGCAGTGATGGGTGGCGAAGACTGGCAGATGTGGATCGACGATCTGAAGGCTGCCGGTGTGCTGGCTGAAGGCGCGAAAACTACCGCATTCACCTATCTGGGTGAAGAAGTGACGCAGGACATTTACTGGAACGGTTCTATCGGTGAAGCCAAGAAGGATCTGGACAAACGTGTTCTGGATATCCGCAGCACACTGGCAGAGCAGGGCGGCGACGCACGCGTTTCCGTACTGAAAGCCGTTGTGACGCAGGCGAGTTCTGCTATTCCTGTGATGCCACTGTACCTTTCACTGTTGTTCAAAGTGATGAAAGAGAAGGGCACTCACGAAGGTTGTATCGAGCAGGTTTACGGTCTGTACAAAGACAGCCTGTACGGCGCTGAGCCGCTGGTCGACAACGAAGGCCGTCTGCGCGCTGACCTGAAAGAGATCGCGCCAGAAGTGCAGGCTGAAGTGGGTAAACTGTGGAATGAAGTTACCAACGATAACATCGCGGAACTGACTGATTTTGCAGGCTACAAAAGCGAATTTATGCGTCTGTTCGGCTTTGGCCTGAACGGTGTTGATTATGCTGCCGACACCAATCCTGACGTGAAAATCAAACATCTGATCCAGATGTAATCTGATTTAGCGTAAAGAGATTATGCGAACCCGCATCTGCCGAAAGGTGGGTGTGGGTTTTTTAATGTTTAGTAGATTTCAAAAAGCCACTTTGAAAGCGGCTTTTATAATCAGATAGCTAAACTCAACCGTATTTTTTGGCGAAGTTTTCATCTGAATCGCACAGATAAATAATGAATTCAATGAATGCAATTATTGAAGGAATAAACGTCCAGCAGAAGATGAGGTATAAGAACCCTTGCCCGATTTTACCCAGATAGAACTTATGAACACCAAAACCACCCAGGAAGAAAGCTAACAACGCTGCAGCAACCCTGCTTTTAGTCCCCTGAGGATTAATACTTTGAGTGGCGCCACAATGAGGGCATGATTTAGCCGACTCGTGGATCTCCTTTCCGCATCCTCTACAAAAAACCATAGATCCCATTTCTATTTCCTTACATGTTATTATTCGGACTAATCTTACCCGTAATTATCATTAAGAAAAAGAGAATGATGATGCTCCAGGCTGATGGGGCGGCGCTCCACCCGTGTACCGCGCGGCCAGTGAATGGTCTTCAATATGCTTTCTCATCAATAAATAACGCCGCAAACCCTAAAGCCTGCGGCGTTCTTATTTCATGACACTCTGCTCGGCACATCAGCCATAGGCCACTTTGTGATTGATATGGTAAAAGGTCGCGGTGGCAGCCATAACGTGTTGCTGCTCTTTACCCGGTTTGTGCGATTCCACATGGGTAATGTGGTAGCCGACAGCGCCTGCATCCAGTGCTTTTTTAACAAATGCATTGTTGAGTTCTTCCATGGAGGTAGCCCAGGACACCGTGCTCACGCCGACAGCTTGCAGCGAGGCGATCTCGCGATGTGATAACCCTGAGCGGACCAAAACAGGCTTAACCGCTTTGGGTGAGAATATGGATAAGACATCATTCACTAAGCCTTTCATGGATTTACTCCTCATCAGGTCATTTTTCTAAATCGGATATTAAGCCGCACCGTTAATCGATCGTTGTGATGACGCATCTGAGATATTTAACGGGCGTGAGGTTAATAAATACCTTTTCATGTAATGACCTTTAGCTTTAATTGCTAATTCTTTGTTAAGCAACCTCCCGCCACAATTAACACGAAAGTAACAGAGGATATTTTCACCTGGTTACAGGTCATGTATTTTTGAAATGAGTGCAAGAAGGGGCACATTTCACGCCCTGTCTGCAGTATGCGCATTTCACCTTTCGTCCACGGTCCGGAGAGTGCGCTGGATAGCGTCGAAGGATTCAGACCCACGGCGCGGGAAGCGGCGGCCAGCATTGCGCTTCGCCAGACCGGTGTCCTCTTGTTATGTCTATTCCAAAACACATTAAAAAATGCCTTCTGCTCCACTAATTGCGAGTCACTTCACATCATCCCTTTCACGAACTCTATATAAAACACCGTGCCAAATAAAAAGAAACATTGTTTCATAAAAACAAATTTCGAATGACGTCTGAGCAAGGATGAATGAGGAATGTTGAAAAAATGTAACGATAAAGTTTCTTATAAAAAGGCCGCAACTTTCAATCAATATAAATTCAATGAAAGAGGGGAAGATGGAAATATTTCTGAGTTTGGTTAAAACACCGGCTGTTATCATTGCGATTATCGCATTTCTGGGATTGGTTTTTCAAAAAGCATCGGTATCAAGAATCATCACCGGAACGGCACTTTCTTTTATCGGATTTACCATGATAAAGGTCGGTGGCTCAATCTTAATGAAAGTGTTAACGGCTTTTAGCACTTTGTTTTCTAACGCCTTTAACATTGTTGGTGTGGTGCCGAGTAATGAAGCCATTATGGCAGCAACCATCGATCAGATTGGTTCAACGGCAGCGATAATTCTATTGTTCTCTATGGTGATTAATATCCTTCTGGCCCGCTTTACGCGTCTGAAATTTATCTATCTCTCGCTGCATCTTGTCCTGTTTATGTCCTTTGCATTAACAGCAGTGCTGATGCAACTGGGTTATAGCTATTATCCCATTATTATCATCTCGTCGATTTTCATCGGTCTTTATATGGCCGCTTCTCCGTTTTTCCTGAACAGATTTAGCCGTGAAATCATCGGTTCTGACGAATATGCCATTTCTCACGCAGCCATATCTTCATATATCATCGGTTCATATATGGGAAAATGGTTCGGTAATAAAAAGACCGATACAGAACATCTCAAAATCAGTAACAAGTTTGATTTCCTGCGTGAACCCAATATCGCCACGCTTTTAACGATGCTGGTTCTTCTGCTGATATCCTGTGTATTCGCTACGCAACCGCAGATCAAAACGGCGATGACGCTTGTGTATGGCGCCGGTGCGGCAGATAAGAATACGATTATTTTTATTCTTGAGCAGTCGGCTGTGTTTGCTTGCGGTCTGTATCTCGCCAAAGCAGGCGTCAATTTATTTACGGCGGAAATCGTACCGGCGTTTAAAGGATTCTCACGAGTTTTCGCACCTGGCGCGGTCCCGGCGGTGGATGTCATGGTGCTTTTCACTAAAGCGCCAAATGCCACGTTGATTGGTTTTCTGGTGAGCTTCTCTGTGGAACTGGCCTGTATTCTCATTTTCCCGTTTGTCGGATTGCCCATTATTGTTCCGGGCATTATGGCGAGCTTTATTACGGGAGGCGCGGCGGCCATCTTCGGTAACGCCACCGGCGGTTTCCGTGGCGCGATTATTGCCAGTGGTATCAACGGACTGCTGTTATGTGTGTTACCTGCACTGACGTTGCCATTATTCTCACATCTTGGTGCGCAGGGTGTCACATTTGCTGACCCTGATTTCACCCTCTCTTCGCTGATTCTGGACCATCTGATGGGGCTGTTTAAGTAACCACAAAGGCGTCTCGTTATCAGCAGGCCGTCACGGCGATTGATGCCCGGCCTCACAGGCTGGCAAAAAAACAATAATCACAGGATTATAAAATCCTGTGATTAGTTTAAACCTCCACCGGTTAACGGTTATTTACGGTTGCTCCACACGGTCTGCACGTTACAGAACTCGCGTAAACCGAAGTGTGAAAGCTCACGACCATAGCCGCTTTTTTTCACGCCACCGAACGCTACGCGCGGGTCTGACGCACTGTAGCCGTTAATAAATACGCCGCCGGTTTCCAGCTCGCCAGTCATCTGTTCTGCCCGTGCCAGGTCGGCGGTATAAATCGTCGCGCTCAGACCAAAATCACTGTCATTCGCCAGTTCGACCGCATGCTCAGCATCGCGTGCAACCGTAATCGCTGCGACCGGGCCAAATAACTCCTGACGGAATGCGGTCATTTGTGGCGTCACGTTGCTCAGAATAGTGGGGGCATAGAAGTTACCTTCGCCAGCAATTTTCTCACCACCGAGCAACAGCGTTGCGCCTTCTGACAGCGTTTCCTGAACCTGCCTGTCCAGCTCATCGCGCAGGTCGTAGCGTGCCATCGGGCCGATGTAGGTGTCGTCGTCCTGCGGGTCGCCGATGACCAGTGCCCGCGTGGCGGCCACAAATTTCTCGGTAAAGGCTTCCAGCACACCTTCTTCAACAATCATACGTTTCGCGGCGGCGCAAACCTGTCCGGTATTCTGATAGCGGCCCGTGACAGCCGCCTTCACCGCTTCATCGAGGTTGGCGTCATTGAGCACGATAAATGGATCAGAGCCGCCCAGCTCCAGCACACATTTCTTCAGTGATTTACCTGCCAGCTCCGCAATAGCACCACCGGCACGCACGCTGCCGGTTACCGTGACGGCAACAATGCGCGGATCAGCAATCAGCCCGGCAACATCTGCATTCCCGACATTAATTACGCCAAAGGCCCCTGCCGGAAAACCGGCTTTCAGCGCAGCCTGTTTCACCAGACGGGTCGTGCCCATCACGTTAGGGGCAGGTTTAAGCAGGAACGTATTTCCCGCCAGTAACGCAGGTACCGCGCCGCGCAGGATCTGCCAGACCGGGAAATTCCACGGCATAACCGCCAGGATCATACCGGAAGGGCGGTAATGAATATGCGCTTCGCCGTTATCGACCATGGTGGGTTCAGGTGCGAGCATCGCCGGGCCCTGCAGGGCATACCATTCGCACAGGCTTGCGGATTTCTCCACTTCAGCGCGCGCCTGTTTAATGGGTTTACCCATTTCGCGGCTGATCATGCGGGAGATATCTTCACTGGCTTCGCGAAGTTCTGTCGCCAGATTATGCAGATGGGATGCGCGCTGAGCGATATCCGTTTTGCGCCACTGCTTATAGGCCGCGCTGCCTTGTGTGACTGCCATCTCAAGAGTCAGTGCGGTGTCGAAAGGATACTCTGCGATACGCTGGCCGTTGAACGGGTTGAGCGAAATTGCGTGTGTGTCGGGCGTTGTCATTATGTGCTCCTCATTTATCCAGTCCGTTCAGCATAGAGACTTGCGAAGATGAATAAAAATGAATAAAAATAAGTAAACCGTTCACTTTTTGAGAAAGACTATGAATCTGTCACAGCTCGAGATGTTTCGCGCCGTTGCTGAAACCGGAAGTATCAGCGCCGCCGCCCAGCGGGTGCATCGTGTCCCGTCGAATCTGACAACACGCATTAAACAGCTTGAGGCGGAACTGGGCGTCGAATTATTCATCCGCGAGAATCAGCGTCTGCGCCTTTCGCCAGCAGGGCGAAACTTTCTCAGTTACAACAACCGTATTCTCGATTTAGTCGAAGAAGCGCGGGTGTCCGTGGCGGGCACAGAACCGCAGGGGATATTTGCGTTGGGCGCGCTGGAAAGCACTGCAGCGGTGCGGATCCCCACTTTACTGGCGCGCTATCACCAGCAATTCAGCAAGGTTGAACTGGCGCTGAGCACTGGCCCTTCAGGGGAATTGCTGGATAAATTGCTGGAAGGGGCGCTGGAAGCGACGTTTGTCGACGGCCCTGTGCTGCATCCGGTTCTGGATGGCGTGCCAGTGTATAAAGAAGAAATGGTGATTGTCGCCCCCTTACATCACGCGCCTGTGACTCGTGGGCAGGAGGTTAACGGGGAGATTCTGTATGCGTTCCGGTCGAACTGCTCTTATCGTCGCCATTTCGAAAGCTGGTATGCGGATGATGGCGCTGCGCCGGGGAAAATCTACGAAATGGAGTCTTATCACGGCATGCTGGCTTGTGTGATAGCCGGCGGCGGGCTGGCGCTGATGCCGCGCAGTATGCTGGAAAGTATGCCGGGCAGCAGCACGGTGAGCATCTGGCCGCTGGCCGACAATTATCGTTTTTTGACAACGTGGCTGATATGGCGGCGCGGCGCATTAACCCGCAATCTGACAGAATTTGCGGCTCTGGCCTCTCAGTTAACGGTTAACCTTCCGCCACCTGCAAAATAATCTGCCAGTCCAGTGCGAGCTTCAGCGCCACACACGCGGCGCAAACAATAAAAATGGTCTTAAACATAGGGTAAATAAACATCATGTGTGACGTGAGTCACATTTTAAAGCGATGCTGCGTAAACCGCTTTAAATTTTTTGTGCAGAAGATGCTTTTCGTCGATTTCCGGCAGGAAAATTTTTAGCGAAATGAATAAGAGTAAGCGTGAGATCCGCATCAAAAGAAAAGAACTGGCCCGATTTGTACATAATAGCAACATATGTTATTCACGCACTGATACTCTTATAAAGAGAGGTAAATTTAGCTTAATAATGTTTTCCTGCTTATTTTGAAGTTCTGCAGGTGATTTGTGCGCTGAAAATTTATTAACCCAGAGTCAATAATTACTTATAAAACTAACGCATTAAAACGCAATAAACCAAAGAGGCTCACGCAGGAATTGTGTAATAGGTTGTAATATTATCCTGACGCAATTGATATCAATATTGGTTTGTGTAGAATCAGAGTCACTAATTTAATGGCACATATCTAAAGTGAGCACATCATGGACAACGCATTAAACGTTTTGAATAATATCCGTACACTTCGGGCTCAGGCTCGCGAAATGCCTTTGAGTACTCTGGAAGAAATTCTTGAGAAACTGACTGCCATTGTTGAAGAAACTCGCGAAAATGCCAAAGCGCGCAGTGCGCAGCAACAAGAGCGCGACGAAAAATTACTGAAATACCGCGAAATGTTGGCAAACGATGGCATCGCGATTGATGACCTGTTGGGCCACCAGAGCGCGAAAGAAACCACTAAAGCCAAACGTAAGCCACGTCCGGCCATTTATGAGTACACAGACACTGACGGTTCTAAAAAAACCTGGACGGGTCAGGGTCGCACACCTTCTGCCATTAAAGCAGCGCTGGATGGCGGCGCGACACTTGAAAGCTTCCTGATCGCGCGCTGACCTCACGGCTGATGTGCTGCGCTTTTCTGCCCCGCTTTTTAGCCGGGCAGAAAAACGTACTTCACCGCCAGTTTTTATTCTGCTGTTCCCCCTTTTAAAAATTCTCGCGTTTCTGGGGATTTTTTCCTTTTCATTACTCTCCGTCATTGTTCTTAAGGTAAGCTTAAGTCTGCATAAGTAAGGTTAACGTCTCTTCGTTTACCGGAACTTCTATGCGTACCCGATATTCTTTCGTTCAAATTATGCTCCACTGGCTGGTGTTTGTGTTAGTCGTACTGACCTATGCCACGATGGATATAAAAGGGTGGTTTGCAAAAGGCACGCCAGCGAGGGAGTTATTAGCCCTTACGCATTACAGCCTGGGATTTTGCGTATTATTCCTGATGTGTATGCGTCTGTTTGTTCGCGCAATGTATGTCACGCCGCCGGTTAAACCCGTGTTGTCGCGCTGGCAGCATTATTTGTCAGGTTCGGCTCATGTACTTATATATCTGATGTTTTTAAGCTTGCCGGTGCTGGGCATCTTGTCACGTTATTATGGCGGCCATGACTGGACGATGTTTAACATCCTTATGCCTAAAAGTGTTTTTCCGGATCTCCCTTTACAGAAACAGTTTAAAACGCTGCATGAATGGCTCGCGAACGCCGGGTATTATCTTATCGGATTACATGCTCTGGCTGCCCTCTGGCATCACTATCGCCGGCGCGATAACACGCTAATCCGGATGTTACCTTCGCGAAAATAGCCCGCGGGTGCGTGGGTCTGAGAAACCGTTGCCAGTTTCTGGTATCAACGGAGCGATTAACGTGACGGAAGGAACAATGATGATATCCAGTGCGAGGGGGCATATTGCCTGCTAATAAATGCGGCAGTATCCTAAAGCCCTTCTAATCAAAAGGATATTGAAATGGATACTATTGAAGAGCTAAACGGAACGTACTTTTATCACGGCCACGCCAATCTGAGTAATCAAGAGTTATTTGGTCTAATTTTTATTGAAAGCTTATCAAATCACCTCGGGTTAGATACTACGGCTACAGTTCTCATTATTACAGGGCAGCCTTACATTCCGGTTCCGGGCAAGATGGTAACTGCAATACCGGGAACAAGCGTGGCGTCAAAGCTATCGAGGGCCCTTTTAAAGCAAGCGAAACTGCCCTTTGGCCTTAAAGCGTGGACGCCGGTTGGTAAGTCGTTCAATACCTTGACTATGCGAAAAACCACAAAATGGGCTGCACTGATAGATAGATATGTCCCCTTTGTTGGATATGCAATGGCGGTCATATTAATCCAGCAGGTGGCCGCCGAAACCAGATCAAAATATAATTTAATAGCCCGTCCAGAAGATCGTATTGCATGGACATACTTTTAATGGAAGAAAAAGTCTTATCAATGTTCCGCGAGGAAATACCTGGCTACTACGATTTCGATTTGAAAAGAGAGGTTCCGCTTGAGTTTGATACCGAGCTACAAGATTTTGCTCCAGGTGATGATTTCGTATATGCCCTCGAAGCTTATGAAAAAACCTTTAAAGTGGACCTGTCAGTCGTAAATTGGTCCTTCTACTTTCCCTGGGAAAACCTTCCGTTTTTCACTCGCTGGTTTAAGGTTAAGCGTAAGGACATAGAAAAGACCAGAAAGCCCTTAACTGTAAGAATGTTCGCAGAATCGGCTAAGGCGGGTAAATGGCTTTATGATTAAGGGGCTTTAGCCCCTTTTTTAATCATGCGGTTTGGCGATCATTCCACGAGTCAGCAAAGATAATGTTCCCATCATTATGCTTCCAGGTGATTTTCTCGTAACGCAACTCAACAGTTTCCATATGATTTTCATTCGGATTGCTGGCTGCGGCCATTGCTGGTGTAATCGAAACGATACGCACCTTTTCCAACAGCATGTTGAAATACTCCACTTCCTGACCAGCATCATTTATCCGATACCATTTGATTTCAGCTGAAGCAAGGCATTGACCCGTTGCCACTGCCTTGTAGATGTATGGGCTGGACGAATCGAACTCTTTAACCACAAGCAATGGTGAGTGCATAACGTGTACCCGTCACTTTGCCCGTAGCGTTATCAGTGGGAATCATTAAGTTGTGGTGAAAACCTCGAACCTCGATACTGTATTCCCGATGTTTGACATCCACACCGCCTTTAATCAGTGCACCGCCGTCGTCTTTAAGCCATAAATATGCCGGGATTGCCATTTCCGAAAATTCCTTTTTAAAAGTGAGGCTTCAAATTATTCCTTTGTTCAGCCAGGCACAATTAGCGACTGTTGTAATAGACTGATTTTCAGATGTTTATTATTCATGGCGGGTTATCATTGGGATGAATGTTGAATGCGCCCGTTCAGCATTTTAACTTGCATAAACAGGCGCAAAAACTTTACTGTTTTACGCCGTTCTTCTGATAAACACACAAATGCGTATACGCCGCCTGTAACAGCGGAATAGTAATCCCCACACGCGTAGCACGTTCTACCAGATCGCCAATAATCTGCTCAGCTTCGATGGGGTAACCCTGCATCATATCGCGGTACATGGAAGAGGTTTGCGGCGAGTTTTTATCAGTGACAGCGTCCCTGACTTTTGCCACGGAAGCGGCGCGTTCCGCGTAGCCAAAGGCTTTCATGGTGGTCAGCGCCTCGGTGACAATGGCATTCGCAAACTCCGTCCCGCCCGGCGCAGAAGCCACTTGGCCGATATTGCCGCGCATGGTGCAGGTGATGGCGCCGAAGCTTGAAAGCAGCAGCCATTTCTCCCACAAATCACTGATAATGGTTTCAGAAAGCACCGCCTCGATATCCGCACTCTGGAATGCCTGATCGACTTTCAGGATGCGTTCAGTTTTTTCGCCGGAGAGTTCACCGTAAATAATCTGATGCATTGGCGTCATCTGGTGAATATGTCCGTCAGTATCCAGCGTCGCGTTGATTTTGCACAAACCACCGATTAACGCATGCTCACCAAAACGCAGGCTCAGCGTCTCCATATGTTTCATCCCGTTAAGTACCGGCATCACCATGGTGTTTTCACCGACAACCGGTGCGATATCTTTCATTGCCGCTTCCAGCCCGAAACTTTTTACAGTCAGCAAAATCAGGTCATAAGGCCCGGTCAGCTGCGATGCCTGTAAGACATTGGGCTGGAAATGGAAATCACCGTGCGGACTGTGAATCGTCAGCCCGTTTTGCTCAACCACAAGCGCGCGTTTTTCACGTAAAAGAAACGTCACATCCTGCCCGGCCTGCGCCAGCCGCGCACCAAAATATCCGCCGGTCGCGCCAGCTCCCACCACTAAAATTCTCATGCGTTATCCTTTTTTATCAAGACATTCAGAAACCCTGTGTTTGTTTAAACTACGGGAGGAGGGCGGCAGGGATCAAGAGCCATGATGAATGAGGGATTTTTGAAGATTTTGCCGCGTGATACTATGCCCCATCACTATTTCAACAAGGAGCACTGAATGGCAGGTTATCAGCCTCCGTACAGTATCACACCGCAGATCCTCAACCGGGTTGTGGACGTCGGGGAATTGCTGGGGCGTTGGGCTGCGCATGCTGAACAGTCATCTGTGCTGCTGCGAAAAGAAAACCGTATCCGCACGATTCAGGCTTCACTCGCTATCGAACACAACAGCCTGTCGACACCGCAGGTGACCGCCATTATGGAAGGCAAACGCGTGCTGGCGCCGCAAAAAGATATTCAGGAAGTGCGTAACGCCATTCTGACGTACGAACAGTTACCGGCATTGAAAAGTCATCGTCTTGAGGATGTTCTGAAAGCTCACCAGACGCTGATGCTCGGACTGGTGGATGCGCCCGGCCACCTGCGCAGCGGCAATGTGGGTGTGTATCGTGACAATCGGCTGATTCATATGGCACCACCGGCCGGGCAACTCCCGCGTCTGATATCAGATTTGCTGAACTGGCTGAAGGAAACGGATATCCACCCGCTCATCGCCAGTTCGATTTTCCATTATGAGTTTGAATTTATTCACCCGTTTGCTGACGGTAACGGCAGGATGGGGCGCTTATGGCAGACGCTGATCCTCAGCCAGTGGCGTTCAGAGCTCGCCTGGCTGCCGGTAGAAACGCTGATCCATAATCAGCAGCAGGATTACTACCGCATTCTTGGCGAATGCGATCGTGCCAGTGACTGCACGGCATTTATCAGTTTTATGCTCGATAAACTGGCGGAAGCATTACGTGAAGGCATTGAAACGCAATCCTCACACTGAACGTCAATGACTCATTCGACACCCCCCGCCCGAAGACGGGGGAGTTACACCGCTATTTCCCCCGCGCCAGAACCTTGCGGTACAGCACCGGCAGTGAAATCACCACGATCAACATCGCACCGACAATCACCGACATCACGATGCCCGGCACATTCAGCAGACTGAGGCCGAAAGTCAGCAGCCCCATCAGAAACGCGGCAATAATTACGCCGGTCATGCTGCCGGAACCACCGAGCACGCTGACACCGCCGAGCACGGCCATGGTAATCACGCTCAGTTCCCAGCCGAGAGCCAGTGTTGGCCGCGTGCTGCCAAGCCGTGACGTCAGCAGTACCGCCGCCAGTCCGGACATTACGCCGACCAGCACGAACAGCGTCAGATTATGGCGTTTCACGTTAATCCCGGAGTACCACGCGGCGACCGGATTGTTGCCGATGGCATAGGTGCGGCGTCCAAAGTTAGTTTTGTGCAGCAGGAAATAAAACACCGCGCCCAGCACCAGGAACAGCGCGAATTCAAACGACAAGGGCCCCCAGACATAGCCCTGACCAAACCACGCGAAACTGGCGGGATATTTATTCAGCGACTGATCGCCGAGCAGCACGTAGGTGATGCCACGGAACAAACTCATGGTGCCGATGGTAATCACGATAGACGACAGATTCAGCCGGGTGACCAGCAGGCCGTTAATCAGCCCGCACAACAGGCCGACGCTCAATCCGACACCGACCAGCGCCGGTGTTGGCAAACCGGCCTGCGCGCAGAATCCCATAATGGTGGAACTCAGCGCCATGGTTGAAGCGACCGACAAATCGATTTCCCGGGCGATAATCAGCATCGCCATCGGCAGCACAATGATGGCTTTTTCGGTGAAGTTAAACGTTGCGTCCGACAGGTTCCATATATTGAGGAAATACGGCGAGGCGAACGCATTCACCACAAATACCAGCAGCGTCACCAGCAGTAAAAATCCTTCCCAGCACATCAGGCGGCGGAAAAACGGCGTGACAGCCATGGTGGTGTTTTCTCCGGCAGCGGAGTGCGGCGTGTTGCGCGACGTTAAGGTCTTGTTCATGATCTTACCCCGGTTTCAGTTCGCACAGGCTGGACGGCGGGAGAGTGGCGCAGAATCAGCCGTCCTTTACGTTTGTTGGCGCGTTCGTTGAGGATGACGGCAATCACAATCACGCCGCCAGAAATCGCCATCTGCCAGAACGGCGACACTTCAATCACCGGCAGGGCATTGTTGATGACGCCGAGGAACAGCGCGCCCAGCAGGCAACCGACCACCGAGCCGATGCCGCCCATGGTGCTGATCCCGCCAATGACGCAGGCTGCAACAATTTGTAATTCAAAGCCGTTGGCGACGTCCACGTAAGCCACGGCGAAGCGTGAGATCCACAGATAGCCGCAGAAACCCGCCAGCGCGCCGGAAAGGCAGAAGCTGACGAACTGCATTTTGCCTGCGTTGATGCCGGTGTAATACGCCGCCGTGGCGTTGCCGCCAGCCGTGTAAAGTGCGCGTCCGGTCCGGCTGTAACGCAGGAAATACGCCACCAGAATGAGTGCGGCAATCGCACACCAGCCAAGCAGCGGCAGACCAATAAAGGTGGCGCGTGGCAGACTGAGGAATTCCGGGCTCATCTGATGGGCATTGATCCAGCCGCCGTTTGAGAGCAGGAAGATAATGCCGCGATAAATGCTCATGGTGCCGAGCGTCACCACAATCGGCGGAATACCGACTTTCCATACCAGGAGGCCATTAATCGCGCCCATCACCAGCCCGAGTACAGTGGCCAGTAATACCAGTGACCACACCGGAATATCGGGGTGATGGAAGTTAATCAGCGCGACGATCATGCCGGTCAGCGCCAGATTGGCGGCCATCGACAAATCGATACCTTTGGTCAGCAACACCATCATCTGGCCGAGCGCCAGGATGATCAGAATCGAGGTATCGTTAAACATCTCCAGCAGGTTTCCGGCACCGATAAACTCCGGCGAGCGCACGCCGACGCCCAGCACCATCAGCACTATCACCACCGCCAGCAGCAGCTCGCGATATTTCAGCAGGTTTCTGATCATGCTGCCTCCTCGCCCGCGCCGCTGGCGGCACTGACAATCATTTCTGCGCTGGCTTCACCGGCGTTGAATTCGGCGACCATCAGTCCTTCATGCATCACAATGATGCGATCGGCCATGCCCATGACTTCCGGTAATTCGGAAGACACCATAATCACTGCCAGCCCGCGCCCGACCAGTTCAGACATAAACTGATGCACTGCCGCTTTCGAGCCGATATCAATGCCTTTGGTCGGTTCATCGAGAATGATGATGTCCGGTTTGGTCGCCAGCCATTTGGCGATCACCACTTTCTGCTGATTTCCGCCCGACAGCGTGCCGACGGCCTGTTTCCAGCTTGACGCTTTCACCTGCAACCGTCTGGCGTAATCATCGGCCAGCGCCCACTCTTTTTTGTCGTTGAGCACGCCGCGCGGATTAAGCTGGCTGAGCTGCGGCAGGCTGATGTTCTGGCTGATGGGCAAATCAATAATCGCGCCTTGTTTCTGGCGCTCTTCCGGCACATACACAATCCCCGCGCGGATGGCCTGAGAAGGGCGGGAAAAATGGTGTTCTTTGCCGTTGATCAGAATTTTGCCGCCGTTCGGTTGCGTGACGCCAAATAACGCCTGCATCAGTTCGGTTCTTCCCGCACCGACCAGCCCGTAAAAACCGAGGATTTCGCCTTTGCGCAGTGAGAAGTTAATGCCTGCGAATTCGGTCGGATGGCTGAGGTTTTGCACTTCCAGTACCGTGTCGCCCGGTTCGCAGTTCACTTTCGGGTAAGCCTGACTGACTTCACGTCCTACCATCATGGTCACCATCTGCTGTTCACTGATGTCGCTGATTTTGCCGGATCCGACATAGCTGCCGTCGCGCAAAACGGTGTAATAATCGGAAATGGAGAAGATCTCGTCGAATTTGTGCGAGATAAACAGAATCGCTTTACCCTCCTGTTTCAGGCGTTCGACAATCTGATAAAACTCAACGATTTCATGCTGAGACAGGGCGGCGGTGGGTTCGTCGAGAATGACCACCTGCGCATCAAACGACAGCGCACGGGCGATGGCCACCATATGGCGCTGCGCAATGCTTAACTCTTTCAGAATGGCATGCGGATCAATGTTTACTTCCAGACGCGTCAGAATATCGCGTGCCTGCTGATGCATCGCCGGCCAGTTCAGACGTTTAAAAATGCCGCGGTAAAGATAGTGACCGACGAAGATATTCTCGGTCACGGAAAGCTCGTCAAACAGCACGGTTTCCTGATGAATGGCGGTGATGCCGATTTTGTGTGCGGATTCCGGATTCGGCAGTTTTATCGGAATGGCTTTATAGTGCAACTCGCCTTCTTCCGGCTGATAAATGCCGGTCATGACTTTCACCAGCGTCGATTTCCCCGCGCCGTTTTCGCCAATCAGGGCGGTTACTTTTCCCGGATACAAATCCACATGAACGTTATTTAACGCCCTGACACCCGGAAAGACTTTGCTGATGCCCTTCAATGACAACAACGGTGTCGCTGAATCACTCATGGAGTTTCCCCTGTCTGGCTAAGTACAACAAAACGGCTGAACGGTAACCCGGTCAGCCGCATTCAGGATCAGAAGATTTTAGAGAATTTATCGATGTTGCTGGCGTCGTAGACAAACGGTTCAGCCATTGCGCCGCTGCCGTCTGCATCGAGTTTCACTTTGCCTAAACGGCCCATGCTGGCTTCGGTTTTAGTGGCGGTGCCTTTCACCAAATCATCAGCCAGATAAGTGGCGGCGTAACCCAGATCAATCGGGTTCCAGATAGCAAAACTTTTGGTTGCGCCCGATTTTATTGCGCCCGCCATTTCAGACGGCAGCCCCAGTCCCGTTACATACACCTTGCCGATTTTGCCCTGATCTTTCACTGCCTGTGCGGCCGCCACGATACCCACGGAAGAAGGGGAAATAATCACTTTCAGGTCCGGATAGGATTTCAGCAGGCCAATGGTTTCGCGGTAGCTTTTATCTGACAGATCATCGCCATAAGCGACCGTCACCAGATTCACCGAAGGGTATTTCGGCAGCACTTTTTTCATTTCCGCAATCCACAGATTCTGGTTGGTGGAGGTTGGCGTGGCGCTCAGGATGGCTACATCGCCTTTTTCTACGTTCAGGGCTTTCAGCGCATCGGCGGCCAGTTTGACGTTGGTTTCGCCAATCAGCGCGTTGTTAGACGGATTAAGGTGGATCTGGCGGCCCTCTTTGGCGACACCGGAATCCCACGACACGACTTTAATGCCACGTTGCATGGCTTTTTTCAGCACCGGCACCAGCGCATCCGGGTCATTGGCGGAGACAGCAATGGCATCGACGCCCTGGGCGATCAGGCCATTGAGCACTTCTATTTGCGCCTCGGCGGTAGTGGTGGTCGGGCCGGTATAAATCACTTTCACATCGCCCAGTTCTTTAGCTGCCTGCTGTGCGCCAACGTTTGCTGCTTCAAAAAAACCATTACCCAACGATTTTGCTACCAGGGCGATCTTCACTTCTGCCGATGCCGCGCCTGCCAGCAGGATGCTGCTCGCCATCAGGGTAAGGCTCAGTACGTGTTTTAATTTCATTTTTTGTACTCCGCATAAGTCCGCATAAAGTTTAACGACCAAAAAGTTGCCGACGCGCCAGGCGCATGATCACGACTCTAGGAGGTTGCTGACAGCCTCACCTTTCCGCGAGTGCCAGTTCAGTGCGAACTATGGCAAAGACGCAAAGGTTTGAGCGAACAACCTCACAATTTGATAACAATCTTATTTCAGGCAGGCTAAACGGTCAGAAAAACACACATTACCGGTTTCAGAAGACCGCACTGAAATAAGGCATAAAGCTACGCAGTACGCCGGATTGCACCGGATTTCATCAGGCGGGAAATGTTTTGTTCAAAAGCGGCTGGCGGATCACAGTTTCAGCCCGATGGCTGCCCCGGCGACGACTAAGATATTACGATAGTGTTAATAAGGAGTCGGAAATGACCGTGTTACGCAGTAGTGAGTATTTCCCCTCAGGAGATTTCCCGGTCGCCATTGAACCCCGTTATCCGCAGGAAACTTTTCCTGAACATCATCATCAGGATTTCAATGAAATTGTCCTGGTCGAGCAAGGTACCGGCACGCACGTTTTTAATGACCAGCCGCTGATCCTCAGCGCGGGGAGCGTCTGTTTTGTGCGTCACAGCGACCATCATCTTTATGAAGATACCGAAAACCTGCATCTGACCAACGTGCTGTATCGCAGCCCGAACGCGTTTCGTTTCCTTAATGGCGTCGGTGATTTATTGCCGCAGGAAGTGGACGGGGTGTATCCGGCGCACTGGCGCATCAGCCCGACTCAGATTGTGCAGGCCAAAACGCTGATTAATTTGCTGGCGCGACAACCCGCCACGCAATCGCCGGAATCTCAGGCTCAGCAGGAATTATATTTTATGCAGCTCTTATTATTGCTGCGCAAAGGCAGCCGTGATGTCGGATATCGCGGGCAGGGCGGTGATCTGAACAATGTTCTGGACTGGATGAATGAGCATTATGATGAGGAAATCGACTGGCCGGCACTGGCCGCGCAGTTCTCGATGTCGCTGCGTACCTTGCATCGTCAGATGAAACAACAAACCGGCTGCACGCCGCTCAATTACCTCAACCGCCTGCGTCTGCTCAATGCGCGCAACATGCTGCGTTTCAGCGACAGCCCGATCACCGAGATTGCCCACAACTGTGGTTTCTGCGACAGCAATTACTTCTCCACATTGTTTAAACGTGAATTTGGCTATGCACCCAGAAGTGTTCGTCAGTATCAGTAAGCGGAACCCTGTATTTTGCAAAATTGTTATGTCGGGCCGTCCGACCATGACATTTTTGCCATTTCTTAAAATTAAGTGGCAATCACGGAAAGGTAAAAACCAGACGGATAGAACAGGCTGTTAAAACTTCACAAAAAAGAACTTTTTTATTAACAACTCGTTCATCAACTCTATCCGTATTTTGGAGACCCTTACATGAGCACAGTTCAGAAACGTATGTACATCAACGGCGAGTTCGTTGAAAACACCGGCGGTAAGTGGATCGACGTTGTGAACCCGGCGACAGAACAGGTGATTTCGCAGATCCCTGAAGGCTCAGCAGAAGACGCCAGAAAAGCCATTGATGCAGCAGAAGCGGCGCAGCCGGGCTGGGAAGCGTTACCTGCGGTAGAGCGCGGCGTGTGGCTGCATAAAATCGCCGACGGTATTCGTGAGCGCGAGGCTGAACTGACGGAAACCATTATCGCGGAAGGCGGCAAAACTTACGGCCTGGCGCAAACCGAAGTACTGTTCACCGCCGACTACCTTGATTACATGGCGGAATGGGCACGCCGTTACGAAGGCGAAATCATTCAGAGTGACCGGCCAAATGAAAACATCTTTGTGTTCCGCAAAGCCATCGGCGTGACCACCGGTATTCTGCCGTGGAACTTCCCGTTCTTCCTGATCGCCCGTAAAGCCGCCCCGGCGCTGATCACCGGCAATACCATCGTCATCAAACCGAGTGAAATCACGCCAAACAATGCGGTGATTTTCGCGGAAATTATTCACAAAATCGGCCTGCCAAAAGGTGTGCTGAATATTGTCACCGGCTACGGCCCGACCGTCGGGCAGGAACTGGCGGCGAATCCTAAAGTCGGCATGGTCAGTCTGACCGGGAGCGTGGCTGCAGGTATCGCCACCATGACTGCGGCGGCACAGAACGTCACTAAAGTCTCACTGGAACTGGGCGGTAAAGCACCAGCCATCGTGATGAATGACGCCGATTTGGATCTGGCGGTGAAAGCCATCGTGAGCTCGCGCGTCATCAATACCGGGCAGGTGTGTAACTGCGCGGAGCGTGTTTACGTGCAGGAAGGCGTATACGACGAATTCATTTCGCGCATCAGCGAAGCGATGAAAAAAGTGACGTTCGGCAATACCGCCGAGCAAAAAGAGCTGGATATGGGACCGCTGATCAGCGCGGCGGCATTGCAGCGTGTGGAAGATAAAGTGGCGAAAGCCGTGTCACAGGGCGCAAAAGTGCTGCTGGGCGGCAAACGTCATGGCGACAAAGGTTTCTTCTATCAGCCGACGGTGCTGGTGGATGTGAAGCAGGACATGCCGATCATGCATGAAGAAGTGTTTGGTCCGGTGCTGCCGGTCGCCACGTTCAAAACGCTGGATGAGGCGATTGCCATGGCAAACGACAGCGAATATGGCCTGACGTCATCGATTTACACCAGCAATATAAATACGGCGATGAAAGCGCTGAAACAGCTGAAATTCGGCGAGACTTACATCAACCGTGAAAACTTCGAAGCCATGCAGGGCTTCCATGCGGGCTGGCGTAAGTCGGGCGTCGGTGGTGCCGACGGTAAACATGGCTTGCAGGAATATCTGCAAACGCATGTCGCGTACCTGCAGTTCCATTAATTAACACACTGTGGCCGGAGCAGGGGAACCTGACTCCGGTTTTGCTGACTTTCACCTGACAAGGAAACCCCATGAGCCGCAACGATTTCCTGACCGGCATTCGTCAGCATAAATTCATGCAAACGCTGTTCCCGCCACCGGCTGAAAAATCCCATCCGCAGCAAGAATTTGGCCGTGCGCTGACCCTGATGGGCGGTATCTGGGATGACCGGTTCCTGCGGGCACCGCAAAATGGCTACACCACGCTGAATGCCTATCTGCGCGGGTTATATCCGGCAGACTCGCTGTTTTGCTCCGCCACGCCGGAGATTATCGCAGAGAGGAGTCTCGACGCCCGTACTCAGGCGGCATCGCTGAAAGATGTTGATGTCGGCGTGGTCCGTGCCTGTTTTGGTGTCGCAGAAACCGGCGCAGTCTTTCTCAGTGATCCGCAACTTTGTGTGAACACCCTCAGCGCGATGGCTAAAAACCTGGTCGTGCTGCTCGACGTTAACCACATCATCGAACATCTGCATCTCGCCCACCGTCAGCCGCAGCCTTTTAATGCCCGTTACGCGATTATGGTCACCGGCCCGGCGGCGATCGCTGACAGCGAAAGTGCGCTGATGCTGGGTGCCAAAGGCGTCCAAAGCCTGCGGGTGATCGCGCTTTAAGTCCGAAAACCCACGGATCCTGCTGTACTCACCCCGCTTAAAATAACTCCTGTAAATAAAATAAATCCTATCTGATACAATCAGTAAACGGGTGCACAACGGGCGTGCCCTGACTTTTTACGGCAAGTGAGTGCGGCAACCATGAGCGTGATACAGAGCCTTATCAAACAAGCATTTGGAACCGGTAACAGCAACGAAGCAGCCACTTTCCTGGCCAGTGCGTGCAACCGGATGAAAGCCATGGATAAAACAACCATCGCCCGCGAAGTGGAAAGCGCGCTCAGAGGCATCAGTTTCAGCCGCGCCGAGACAGATAAGGCAAAAGTAAAAACTGTTTATAAAGACACCGCCGTCACGCTCGAAAAGCTCGCCTCACTGGAAAAACAGGTGTGCAGCCTGAAGAATGAACTGGCCGTTGCGCGTAACCAAACAGGCAAAGGCAATACAGAAGACGCTGAGCGGATGAAAGGGGAGTTGTTGCGTCTTAACACCCGCATCAGCGAACTGCTTCGACAATCTGACATACAGAAAAAGCAGCACGCCGATGAACTGGCATTGTTGCGTTCGCGCCAGCGTGCAGACGGCCATTCAAACTCCGCAGAACTCGATGCCGCCAACAGCCTGATTGCGTATACCGGCAGTCAGATGACCGCGATGGCGGCGGCGCGTGATGCGCTGCAACAGCGTTTAACCCGGCTGGAAACCGAGTCGGAACGCCGGGTGCGTGAGGAAGAAGATAAACGCCATGCCGCCAACCGCCGTGCTGACGGGAATTACGCCCTGCTCGGACAGCAGAAAGAACTGACGGCCGAGGCGAACCGTAAAATCACGCAGCTACGGGCCAGCCTGAAACTCGAAGAGTATGAAGGGCAGAACGCGAAGAACGAAAAGGCAAAACTGAAGAAGCAGATGGCCGAGCTGGAAGATGAAAACAGCCGCCTGGCCGAACGCTTGTGTGA
The DNA here is from genome assembly GCF_003263525.1 of Rahnella sp. NRRL B-41462. Lineage (NCBI taxonomy): Bacteria > Pseudomonadati > Pseudomonadota > Gammaproteobacteria > Enterobacterales > Yersiniaceae > Rahnella > Rahnella sp. NRRL B-41462. The sequence continues at coordinate 49,895 of NZ_JYDF01000038.1, forward strand.
TAACGAAGAAGACTGCGAACGGCTCAGTAATGCGCTGGAAAGAACAAATCAGGAATTTGCTGCCTACAAAAAGCAAAAAGAACGCCTGACCCGCTGGATCCACATACCCGGCGCCATGATGGGGATTTCCGTCGTCGCGCTGGTATTGTACTCAGATGCCCAACCCGGACATCTGTTTGACAGTCTCGCCCCCGCTGTATTTCTGGGCAGCGTCGTCTATGCCCTTTCCCTGATGATTGCGTTTACCCGCAGGGCGTAACCGGGGGGCGTTGCCTGCCTTTACTTCACTGCCCCCATTGCCGCCTGCTCAATCAGTGCGGCCACTTCTTTTGGATGTGATTCATAAACGGAATGGCTGGCGCCTGCGATTTCCACGGTGTGGCTGTGTGCGCGTTTGGCGTACATGCGTTCTAAATCAGGGTTAATGATCTTGTCGGCCTTCGCCACCATGTACCAGCTCGGTTTCACTTTCCAGGCCGGATCAGGAATGTTCGCAGTAAATACGCTGGCGGATGTCAGCATCTGGGCCTGCGCTTCAAATTCAGCCTGTTTACGTGGCAGGTCTGCGGCGAAATCAGACGGGAAATTGGCCGGATTGATGTACAGGAAACCGTCCGGCGTTTTCACAAACGGATGCGCTGAGTTCGGGAATTTCTTACCGTTAATCGCTTCGGTTTCCCCGTTGTCCAGCGCATGCGCCGCGATATACACCAGCCCCGCTACGTGCGGATCGTTGCCTGCTTCAGTAATAATCGCGCCGCCATAACTGTGGCCGACCAAAATGGCAGGGCCGTTTTGCCTGTCCAGAATACGTTTAGTGGCTGCAACGTCTTCGGCAAACGACGTCAGTGGTTCCTGTACCAGTGTCACTTTATAGCCATCGCGGGTCAGAATGTCATACACCGGACGCCAGCCAGAGCCGCCAACAAATGCGCCGTGAACCAGCACGATATTTTTCACTGGCGCAGCGGTGGCTGCCTGGGAACCGAACGCCGCAGTGGCGGCAAACAACAATGTTGAAACTACACGTAAACGCATGGCACGACCTCTTTTACTGTGATCAGAAATGAAACTCAGTGTGTGATGCCACTTTGCGTGTGGCGCTCTGACAGAGGAGTGACCTGCGGATGACAAAAAAGTCATAAAGCCGCTGACCCGCAGGATGCGGTGAAAACGTTTCCCCGGGTTTATTTGCGGGTATTTTAAGCGCCGTGAGAATTCTCCATTTTATATCTTTTGTAAAGACGCCACGGTTTCATTACACGGAACTTATCGTCTGAAAAAACAGCGATGAATATGCCGCTGTCTTGAAATAGTGGTCTATATTTATTCTGAGGTCTGCGCCTTCGTCTGGATTTCGAAAGACAAAAAGGAATTAGCCAGCTGAGAATATTCTCTGATAAATACGCATCAGGTGCATTTTTGTTTTCCGGTAAATCACCTAATTATCAGTTGGTTGTATATTGTGTAATCGTTACCACTGAGGCGCGGATAAATACCGGGAGATCGTTGGATGATTTTTCGAATGAAAGCGGATGTTTATTTTGTGTCGGAATATAAACGGTATCAGACGAATAAAACCCTGTATTTTGCGCGGAGATAGAATTTGAAAATGGCGTCAGATGTACACTGCGTGCGGTATTTTGTTAAAAAGTTATATTTGTAAAGTTGCGTATGTACTAACAGGAAGAAAAAATCTATAGTGAGCCCCTTCACGGCTCTCAATCAGATTGGTCAATTTATGTCTACTTCTTATGTCCAGAATTGAGAGATGCGTCGTATTTTTTGACTCAACCTTTTAACGTAAAACAAAAGAACTCATAAAGTGAACGCCAAAACCTCTGCTTTTATCATCACGTTTTTGTCATTTTTTAACCCGGTATCAGTCAGTTACGCCCAGTCTTCGACAGCGTCGCCGAAAGATGATGCGGGTGACACCGCCGGCTCATCAACAATGATGGTCATCAAGCGTGAAAGCACCGGTAAATTATCCGAACTCGATACCCCGGCGGCAGTCAGCGTGATTGATGGCGGGGATTTCAGAAACAGCAAAGCGCAGGTCAATCTGTCTGAAAGCCTTGGCAGCGTCCCCGGTTTACAGGTTCAGAACCGCCAGAACTATGCGCAGGATCTGCAACTTTCCGTTCGCGGATTCGGCAGCCGTTCCATGTATGGCGTGCGCGGTGTGCGTATTTACGTTGATGGTATTCCTGCCACCATGCCGGACGGGCAGGGACAGACCTCCAATATCGATCTGAACTCGGTAGAGCGTGTTGAAGTGCTCCGCGGGCCGTTCTCAGCGCTGTACGGCAACGCCTCCGGCGGCGTGGTGAACGTCGATACCCAAACCGGTTCACAGCCTGCCAGACTGGAAGCGGGCACTTATTTCGGCAGCTACGGTTCGTTTCGTAACAGCGTCAAAGCCAGCGGCGCAACCGGCGACGGCACCCATGCCGGTGATGTGAATTACCTGATTTCCGGTTCCCGTTTCACCACTGACGGCTACCGTGACCATAGCGGTACGCAGAAAAATCTCGGCAACGGCAAACTGGGCGTGCGTATTGATGATGACAGTACCCTGACGCTGATGTTTAACAGCGTGTCCGTGGATGCCAACGATCCGGGTGGCCTGACAGAATCTGAATGGCATGATGACCCGAAGCAGGCCAAACGCGCCGATCAGTACAACGCCCGTAAGAGTCTGGATCAGACACAAGTCGGGTTACGCTATCAGCGTCAGATGGGCGAAAACGACGAGTTCAGCCTGATGACTTATCACGGCGAACGCCACACGACGCAATACCAGACCATTCCGGCGGCATCGCAGAAAAATCCGCTGAACGCGGGCGGGGTGATTGTTCTGGAACGTAAGTATTCCGGTGTGGATACCCGCTGGAAACATGACGATCAGATAGGTTCCGTGCCGTTTTCCGTCACCGGCGGGCTGGATTATGAAACCATGACCGAGCGTCGTTTCGGTTATGAAAACTTCAATGATGAAGGCGATCTGGGCGTGAAAGGCGACGAACGCCGTAACGAAAAGAACGTGATGTGGAACCTCGATCCCTATCTGCAAACCACGTGGAACCTGACATCGCGCTGGACGCTGGATGCCGGTGCGCGTTACAGCACCGTGAGTTTCGACTCGCAGGATTATTACATTACCGGCAGCAACCCTGATGACAGCGGTTCGCGCCGTTATCACAAACTGCTGCCGATGGCGTCCCTGAACTATGCCGTGACGCCTGCACTGAACACTTATATTTCGGCCGGGCGCGGTTTCGAAACGCCGACCATTAACGAGCTTTCTTACCGCACCGACGGTAAATCTGGCCTGAATCTGGGACTGGAACCTTCCACCAGTAACACCGTGGAACTGGGCAGCAAATGGCGCGTGGGCAACGGTTTAGTGACCGCTGCCGTCTTCCAGACCGATACCGATGACGAGCTGATTGTGGCACAAAGTGTCGGCGGGCGGTCAAGCTACACCAACGCCGGTAAGACACGCCGTCGCGGTCTGGAACTGTCGTTAGATCAGCAGATTGAAGAAAACTGGCGCGTGAAAATGGCCTGGACGCTGCTCGATGCTACTTTCCGCAACGAGACCTGTGGCGCGGGTGATTGCACACCAGCAGGCAACCGACTGCCGGGTATTGCGCGCAACATGGGCTACGCTTCTCTTGAGTGGGCGCCGGTTGACGGCTGGCACGCGGGCGCCGATGTGCGATACATGAGCGACATTGAAGTAAACGACGAAAACAGTGAACAGGCCCCCGCTTATACCGTGGCCAGCGTGAATGCGGGTTACCGCTTCAACTGGAACAAAGTGACGCTCGATTTGTTTACCCGCGTCGACAACCTGTTCGACAGAAATTATGTCGGTTCTGTGATTGTTAATGAAGGCAATGGCCGTTATTTCGAACCGGCACCTGGCAGAAACTACGGTGGCGGCGCTACGCTTTCTTATAGTTTCGAATAACTTTTAGTCAGTACGTTCAGTCAGCAGAACAATGAACCACGCGGTGCTGCCCGTTACCTGCACTTTTTGAAGCGGGGCAGCACATGCAAGGAATGACACCCGGTGAGAACCGGATGTTCTTGAAGATTCGGCTCATGCCTGAATCGACGATTATAAAAAATCAGTAAGGTCATCAACTATGGAAACGAAAGCCTCGTTATCACGCATCGTCGTCATAATTACCGCTTTGTTCGCCGCGTTAAGCGGGATTTATCTTCTTGTCGGCGGTATCTGGCTGGCAAAATTAGGTGGTTCTCTTTATTACATTATTGCCGGTGTTATCTCGCTGGTTACCGCGTGGTTGCTGTATCGCCGTCGCTCTTCTGCATTACTGCTGTACGCAATCTTCCTGTTCGGCACCACGGTGTGGGCGGTGTGGGAAGTAGGCACAGACTTCTGGGCACTGACGCCGCGTTTAGACGTCACCTTCTTCCTGGGCCTGTGGATCCTGCTGCCGGTTGTGTATAACCAGATGCTGGCGAAAAATGCTTTCGCACGCGGCGCTCTGGCCGTTTCCCTGCTGTTCACCGTGATTGTGCTGGCGTACTCCGTCTTCAACGATCCGCAGGAAATCAACGGCACCCTTAAAGCTGCCGATGCTGCACCGGCAGCAACCGATTCCGGCGTTCCTGCCAGTGACTGGCCGGCCTATGGCCGTACTCAGGGCGGTACCCGTTACTCGCCACTGAACCAGATCAACGATAAAAACGTCAGCAAGCTCGACGTGGCCTGGACTTTCCGTACCGGTGACCTGAAGACCCCGAACGATCCGGGCGAAATCACTGACGAAGTGACGCCAATCAAAATCGGCGACATGCTTTACCTGTGTACGCCGCACCAGAAGCTGTTTGCTCTGGATGCCGCGACCGGTAAAGAGAAGTGGAAGTTCGATCCGCAGCTCAATTCTAACCCGACCTTCCAGCACGTGACCTGTCGCGGTGTGTCTTATCATGAGACCACACCTGCTGCACAAGGTGATGCGGCTAATGGCGCAGCGCCTGCTGTCTGTTCACGTCGTATCATTCTGCCGGTCAACGATGGCCGTCTGTTTGCGCTGGACGCTGAAACCGGCGCACGTTGCCCGGCATTCGGTAACAACGGTGAGCTGAACCTGCAAGGCAACATGCCTTACGCAACGCCAGGCCACTACGAGCCAACGTCACCGCCAATCATCACTAAATCTGTGATCATCGTGGCGGGTGCGGTTACCGATAACTACTCAAACCGCGAGCCTTCCGGCGTGATCCGTGGCTTTGATGTGGAAACCGGCAAACTGCTGTGGGCCTTCGATCCGGGTGCGGCTGAGCCAAACAAAATCCCTGAAGATGGTCAGCACTTCACGCCAAACTCCCCGAACTCATGGGCGCCTGCGGCTTATGATGACAAACTGGATCTGGTCTACCTGCCAATCGGCGTAGCGACACCAGATATCTGGGGCGGCAACCGTACTCCGGAAATGGAACGTTATGCGAGCGGCCTGCTGGCGCTGAATGCGACCACCGGTAAACTGGCCTGGTTCTATCAGACCGTTCATCACGACCTGTGGGATATGGACGTTCCGGCGCAGCCAACGCTGGCTGATATCACTGACAAGAGCGGCAACAAAGTTCCTGCGATTTATGTACCGACCAAAACCGGTAACATCTTCGTGCTGGATCGCCGTGACGGTAAGCTGATTGTTGACGCACCTGAAAAACCTGTTCCGCAAGGCGCAGCGAAAGGCGACCACGTTTCTCCGACTCAGCCGTTCTCCGAACTGACTTTCCGTCCGGAAGCCAAACTGACCGGTAAAGACATGTGGGGCGCAACGATCTATGACCAGCTGATGTGTCGTGTGATCTTCCACAAACTGCGTTATGAAGGCACCTTCACACCGCCATCCGAGCAGGGCACGCTGGTGTTCCCGGGTAACCTCGGTATGTTCGAGTGGGGCGGTATTTCTGTGGATACCGACCGTCAGGTGGCTATCGCTAACCCGATCGCACTGCCGTTCGTGTCTAAACTGATCCCACGTGGTCCTGGCAACCCTATAGAGCCAGATGAGAACGATAAAGGCGGTTCCGGTACTGAGACAGGCATTCAGCCACAGTACGGCGTGCCATTTGGCGTGACGCTGAACCCGTTCCTGTCTCCGCTGGGCTTCCCTTGTAAACAGCCTTCATGGGGTTACATCTCCGGCGTTGACCTGAAAACCAACGATATCGTGTGGAAAAAACGTATCGGTACCGTGCGTGACAGCTCACCATTACCGCTGCCGTTCAAAATGGGTATGCCAATGTTGGGCGCACCGATTTCTACCGCCGGTAATGTGTTCTTCATCGCAGCGACCGCAGATAACTACCTGCGTGCATTTGATATGAGCAACGGTGACAAACTGTGGGAAGCTCGTCTGCCAGCAGGTGGCCAGGCGACCCCAATGACTTACTCTGTGAATGGCAAACAGTACGTTGTTATCGCAGCAGGCGGTCACGGTTCGTTCGGCACCAAACTGGGCGATTACATCATCGCTTACGCACTGCCAGACGCTGACGCTAAATAATTAGCTGTCATAAGCTCTGAAATCTGAAAGGCCGCGAAAGCGGCCTTTTTTATGGCTACAACGCCCGTAGCCATCGCGCCGGATTTCCGGCGTAAACACCTTTCACAGTGATGTCTTTCGTCACTACGCTTCCCGCACCAATCACTGCGCCATCGCAGATTGTGACGCCCAGAATGGTCGCACCGCTGCCAACAGCCACATCGTTACCCACGCGGATCCTGGCCCATGAATCCCGGTCGGGATCGGGTTTTCCTGCCTCAAACATATCGTTCGCAAACATCACTCCGTGGCCGATAAAGCAGTTTTCCCCGACAGTGACATATTCACAAATAAAGGTATGCGACTGGATTTTTGTCCCCTGTCCGATGCTGGTGTTGGCCTGAATTTCCACAAAGGGCCCGACAAAAACGTCATCACCGAGAATACAGTCATACACATTAGCGGGTTCGTAAATCACGACATTTTTCCCGGTGTTAACATTGCGGATTTGCACGTCGCGTGGGGTATGAGGCATTTTAATTCTCCTGTCCGAGGTTAAACGAACAATATCGCTGAATTTTTCTGGCGGAGTAATCGGTACTTTCTGGTATCACTCGGGAATGCAATTGCAGGATATGAGCGGACGAAAAGTCATGATACTGCCCTTTCTGTGTGCGGTAATCACATCCGGTCTTGGCCTCGGGGTTAAAAACCTCATGACCGATTCGCCTGAGGAAGCCTGGCATAATTTCAGTCAGCAAATCGACAGAGAACATGCGAAAGGCGTGTACCCGTTCAGACTGGATTTTTATACCGTTGTGCAAGATGCGAGAATAGATGGTCAGACACTTAACTACACCTACGCAATAGAAAATATCCGGCTGACAGATATCAGCTTGAAACGCAGAGCAGAGCACGTTTCATCCGGTTCTTTTGTACCACCGCGATGGTGCAGAAATATGGTTTGCGGGTGGAATATGACTATACGCAGGGGATGACTGAAAAAACGTATTCGTACAATAAAAGGGATTGCGTGGGCTGAGAAATCGCTCACCGTGAAGGGAACTCAAACAATAAAAATGCCATCTGCGAAGTTATGGAAAACAGTGCCTGCAGGCTTTCAGTGGGCGCTGTCTGGCCGTAATACCCCGTAATGTAATTCGTTGTCGCTATGCTGGCTTCGCCAAAATTCCCGTACTCACTCCATTTTTCAGACTCCAAAAAAATTTTCCATCCACCTGTTATTCTTATGTGTCGATTGTACACATCAAAGATCGCAAAGTTTTCCTGTGGTGTGACTACGGATTGTCACGCACATTGATGACCTTTCGCAGATGGGCAACATCCTTTAGCGGTGGCAGACCAAAGATGCGGGCGTAATCCCTGTTAAACTGGGGCACACTCCTGTACCCCACTTCCTGGGCAACAAACGTCACGCTTTGTTGCCTGCCTAATAACATCGTTCTGGCATGAAGTAGCCTAACGCGCTTTTGATACTGTAAAGGACTCATGGCCGTGACGGCTTTAAAGTGACGATGAAAAGCCGATACGCTCATCGCCTCCCGTTCGGCCAATGATTCAACGACAAACTCTTCTGTAAAATTATGTCTTAACCAGCGAATGGCATTGCCGATTCGGGCCAACATCGTGCCCGGAGAGGCAATGTCCCTCAGCATCCAGCCATGCGGTCCTTTCAATACGTGATACAGAATTTCGCGCTCATAATTGGGCGCGAGGGCGGGGATATCGTCGGGGGTCTTCATCAGACGCAGCATTCTGACCCACGCATCAAGAAGTTCCGATGTCACTGAGGCAACAGAGAACGCGCCTTCCGGTCTGTTTTTCATGGCTGATTGAGGTAAATCGTCCAGCATAGCAGCCACCCGTTGAGGTTCCAGGGTCAGACTCACCGCCAGATACGGTTCTCCCGTCGCAGACGGATGAACAGCACCCACTGCAGGTAAATCAACCGACATCACAAAATACGAGGCCGGGTCATAGTTGAAAACCCGGTCTCCCACCGTCATCGACTTACTTCCCCTGAGGATCAGATTGATCATTGGCTCATAAACCGCAGCCAGTGCCGAAGCCGGAATATTTCCCTGAACCATCGCGACGCGTGGGATCCCCGTCTCCGTTCGCCAGTTGCTGGCGTGTGCGGCAAGACCACAAAGCTCATCAAGCTGGGATTGCATCATCATGTCTTACATCCTCGGTCTCATCGTTGAAAGGAGCATAAAGCAGAAACAGGCAAGAATCGAGCAGGAACACGGAAGCCCCTGTTTGACCCTTACCTTACTATTACTCCAACGCAAACACAGAGAAAGGAAACATCATGAAAGTTATTCTTGTAACAGGTGGAAGCAGGGGTATAGGAGCCAGTACGGCTATCCAGTGTGCCGCACGCGGTATGGGCGTGGTACTCACCTACCATAATCATCCCGAAGCCGCTGACAAGGTTATCAAACAAATCGAAGCGACTGGCGGTAAGGCTATCGCTGTCCAGCTTGACGTTTCGCGCTCTGAAACTTTCCTTACCTTTAGGAAGACCCTTGAGGATTTACTACACCGTTTCTGGCAACGTTCTGATTTTGATGTACTGATCAACAATGCCGGTTTCGGCCTTTTTAACCCGATTGAAACGGTGACAGAAAATGAGTTCGACAGTCTGTTCAATGTTCACCTTAAAGGCCCGTTCTTCCTGACACAGGCTCTTTTGCCCGTCCTTGCTGATGGGGGGCACATCGTGAATGTGACCAGCGCAACGACACGCGTTGCGACTTCAGGTGTGGCGCCTTATGCCGCTTTCAAAGGAGGGCTCGAGGTACTGACACGCTATATGGCCAAGGAGTTTGGGCCACGCCGTATTCGCGCAAACGCTATTTCTCCAGGTGCCATTCGTACCGGCCTGGGCGGCGGCCTGAATGATGAGTTCGAAGCCTTACTCGCTTCACAAACAGCGCTTGGACGCGTTGGGGAGCCTGACGATGTAGGTAAGGCCATTGCGAGTCTGGTGTCGGATGAAAATGGCTGGGTTAATGCTCAGTCCATCGAAGTGGCTGGCGGCTATCACATTTAATGATGACAGGAGGCTCTATGATCGATCATATCTTTCTATCGGTGACTGAAATCGGGCGATCCGTTGCGTTTTACACCGCAGCCCTGGCGCCTCTCGGCGTCACCGTTCGCCTGGACTATGACGGAAATGATGGGCCGCCGGGGCATCCTGACCTCAAAGGCTTTGGTGCCAACGGCCGGATATTTTTCTGGCTGCGCGAGGGGGACGCTGCAGGCGGGGCCACGCACGTTGGCTTTGTCGCTAATAGCAAAGAAAGGGTTGATGAAGCCTATGCCGCAGCAATGAGTGCGGGAGCCGCTGACAATGGTGCGCCGGGCGCACGCCTTTATTATGATCCCCGTTATTACGCTGCCGGCGTTATCGATCCCGACGGCTACACCCTGGAATTCGTCTATAAAAGTTGGCAGCACACCTCATCATGAAAACATTACTTATTTACGGTGCCACCGGTTATACCGGACGCATGATTGCCAAACAGGCAAAAGACGCTGGTCTCAATTTCGTGATTGCCGGCAGAAATAAAGAAAAACTGGATGAACTGGCGAAAACATTGGACGTAAGGGCCCATGCTTTTGCGTTGGATGATGCCGGGGCTCTCCCTCGTCATTTAGACGGGATAACGGTTGTATTGAACTGCGCCGGTCCTTTTGCTCATACCTCAGAATCACTGATGCGAGCCTGCATTATTCAGGGTGTTCATTACCTGGATATTACTGCCGAAATCAACGTTTATCGGCTGGCTGAGTCACTGCATGATCTCGCCTCCACGGCCAGGGTCATGTTACTGCCTGGTGTGGGATGGGATGTTGTGCCAACGGATTGTCTCGCGGTGACGATAGCTGAAAAGGTGCATGAGCCAGTACGCTTGAGAATTGCGCTGCAGGTTGCAGGCTCAATGTCACGGGGTTCGGCCTTCAGTGTGGGAGAGATTATCAGCGCGGGTCTGCTTGCCAGGGTCAATGGTGAACTGACGACGAAAACCGATGCCAAAACAGACTTTTTTGATTTTGGTGAAGGGAAAGTAGAATGTGCGCCACTCTCTTTCGGTGATCTTGTTACTGCATGGCATTCAACCGGCATTCCAAATATTGAAATGTATGTCCATGTGAGTGGCGATGCCTTTCCATCCGGAGATTTATCACGCTTGCCTGATGGCCCCTCTCAGGAAGAGCGCGCAGGTAATGTCGCTCGTGCAGTGGTAGAAATGACCGGGGTTGATGGTGACATTCACCATGCAGTCATTGAAACGGTCAACGGATATTCCTATACGCCACTCGCTGCGGTCGAAGCCGTCAGGCGGGTGCTTAGCGGAACAAGCCAGCCTGGATTTCAGACGCCAGCTAAAGTATTTGGTGCAGATTTTGCGCTGAGTATTCAAGGGACGCGTATTTCCATACTTTGAGCCATAGGTGTGTAAAACCATGCTAAAGCTGCGCGGCAGTCAGTCTCGAGCATCTGTTCAATAAGATTGCGCACCGTTGGCAATCGCTCATGCCTTCGAAATAGTGCCGCCACCTCCGAAACAATAGCAGGGCCGGCAATTTCTCTGAAAACGACATTCGGCAATTGAATCGTGTTGATCAGCACACTGGGAATGATTGCGACACCCATACCCAGCGCTACTTGTGTCAACACCGCAACCAGAGTTCCGGGCGACGAGACGATATGTGGATCGAATTTTCCGCGCCTTGCGACCTCACGCAAGCCCAGACCTTGTTCTGGGATCACAAACGACTCATTGGAAAGCGCGCGCGGGAGAATGTCCGTCGACATCTTCGACAGAGCGTGGTCTGCCGGCAGAGCCACACAGAATCGGTCCCGTGCCATGACATGGCTGGAGACAGACAGAGGCAGATGCACGGGCGTTCGGACAAAAGCCAAATCTATCCTGCCTTCCTCCAGGAGTGGCAGGATCTGCTCGGTGGGTAATTCCTTCGTGTTAAGCATAACGTCGGGCCATTTATTGCGAAACCGCTGGACCTGTTCCTGGAGTACCCCAAAAAATGCCGCTGAACCAACATAACCTATCTCCACTCTTCCAACCTGACCCCAGACACCTACACGCAGTTGTAGCACGTGCCGATTACGGTAAGCTTCATAAGATAATGATCGGAGACAATAAGAATGATTTTGAGGCCGCCCAGGGATACGAAATGTCGTTTGCATTTGCAAATTGGGGTTATGGATCTCTGGTGGACGAGAGTGAAGCAGTCATTCTCAGAAAATTCATAGATATTCTCGACTTCGTAGATTTACCATCTTGATGAACCATCGTGTATTTGTTGACCACTTCAATGCCGGATGGCAGGGAAATCTGGACATAGGTTTCGCTATTTCCCGCAGCCTGTCACTTGCGGATAATTGCGGCAAACCAGCATGAGTTTATGTTTCGGTTCAAAACCTTTATCCAGCATGCATTGCTGAACTTTCGCGGCCTTAAGAATGGTCGGAACGAAAGGAACCGAGCCTAGCGGTTTCGGATATCCGCATTCATACATCATTTGTAACGCGAGCTTATCGTTCTCCACAGCGTGTGAAAAATGCAGTGAGGCGCCCGCTTTACGCCAGCTGATGAGCTGTGACTCATCCCGGCCTGAATCCGGTTTGATCGGGTGAAAACCCTTATCGGCGACAAAAGGTAGCGCTTCGAGCTGCCGCTGACTCAGCGGATGTCCCTGCTGTTTCTCGATGCAGGCAGGGGTGTTTTTGTAGTAATCGCAAATATGGAAATCACCCTTATAGGTAAATCCTTTTCCCTCCATGCACTGGTAATACAGCACCGTTTCATTGTCGGTAAAAGAAGGTTCCGGCCCCGGAAGCGGGACGCCGCATTGCCCCATCGCAACACGCGCGTCATCTATGGTGCTGCCAGGGCGCTGCAACTGGGTTAAATCAGGCGGAGGCGGACATCCGGTGAGCAGAAAAACCGAACCGATCAGTGCAGATGAAGAAACCAGAGAAGTGATGCGGGGCATAAAAATCCTTTTTAATAATAATGTTATAGAATTCTTTGACTCCCTTTATGCAGCGGGAGTGGCAGGAGAAGGATAACTTTAGTTCAGTTTCAGGAAACAGAAGCGTTTATATGTCCTGAAGTAAGGAGAAGACAGATGACCGTTGTTTTGGATGAAAGCACGCCAGCGGCTGAAACTCTGGCGTGACACTGCGCGGAACTAAGAAGCACAGCCCTCTGGCTTAAATACCCGTGTTATGGACGCCGGATTATTGGCCAGTTTATTGGCCGGTCTGCGCGGACGGGCAACGAGTTCTCCGCCACAGTTGGGGCATATCCCGTGAAGTTTGTCTTCGGCACAGGTTACACAGAATGTGCATTCAAACGAGCAAATTCTGGCATCAGCAGCAGGGGGGAGATCGGTATTGCAACACTCGCAGTTGGGTCTCAGTTCCAGCATAGAATTTATCCTTCAACAGTATGACTTCAGGGATAACCATCAGACGTTCGCCGGTCTGTTTCGTCATAAACATATCCTGAAACAGGTGTTTGGGAAAGATCCGGCGCAAGGACTGACCGGAATAACGAAACATCTGCGGCAATCGCTGGAATGCGTATCAGAACCCGTTGATTTAAGCAGAGCGCCTGTGAGGGCGCTCCGGGTTGAGCTGTTTACTCTATCGACAACCGGTAAACCCGCAGGCGATACCCGTCAGGATCTAACGCGAGAAAGGTATAGCCGAAATCCATCTCAACAGGTTCCTGCATTATCTCAAGTCCCTTATCGCGCCAGAGAGAGCAGAGAGCATCGACCTGTTCATTGCTGTCAGCAGAAAAGACGATCTCACCATTTCCGGCATAACCTTCAGCGGCGGGTTCGACAGTATGCTTTGACCAAAGGCCCAGCCTCATCCCTGAGGGTAGAACAAACATGGCGAAAGTGGCTGAAGCCTCAACGGGTTGTTTTTCCAGAAGTTCTTCATAGAATCTGGCGCTGACCTGCGGATTGTTGACGTACAAAATAACGAAGTTTGAATCAATCATTAGTGGCCCCTCAGGAATGAAAAGACATCCGGTTTGATGTCTGTTACTGAGTATCTTAGTGGCCACCACTGCCAGTTTCTGTCAGGAGTGATTCGGGTTACTGAGGTGAGATTTGTTCCTTATCCTGCCACTCTTTCAGCAATCTCTGACGCCGCCTTGGGTAGCGCTCATCCGTTCGTTTGAGAGACATAATGCAGTCGGTGCGGAAATGACGAAAGCTCTGACGCGACTCGCACCATGCGATCAGTATCTGAACCTGATCGAAATAACCGAGGGCAAATGGCCAGATCACCCGGGAGGAACTTTCATTTTTCAGGCTGCGATAAACAATTTCAATTTTACGTTCGTCTTTAATTGCCTGACGGATTTGCGGTAATAAGGCTGCGTCTGCGCCAGAATTGTCTGCTGGGCCGATGAGTAAGGTTGTCGATTCCAAAGACATGCGCAGATCTTCGGGCAGCACCGCTGCAATTTTGGCAAGCGCGTTTTTTGCTGCCGCGCTCAGTTGCCCGTCGCTACGTCTGGATACCCAGCGGGAACCCAACACCAGTGCCTGGATTTCATCCTCAGAAAACATCAGAGGAGGAAGCATGAAACCGGGGCGCAAAATATATCCCAGCCCCGGCTCGCCCTGAATATCGGCTCCCTGCTCCTGCAATGTTGCGATATCCCGGTAGAGCGTTCTGACGCTGATATTGAGTTCCGCAGCCAGCGTTAACCCGGTCACCGGAAACCGGTGGCGGCGGAGGATCTGAATTAAATCAAGCAAACGCTGGGAACGGGACACGGTGTTACTCTCTTAGGTATCGGTTATCTATTATTTCCATTATTTCTCCGCCTGCAAGTGACCGCGCTGACCTCGCAGGCGGCTCACGCTTATCACACTCGCCAGCACCGTCGCCATCACCGCCACCCACAAACTGACCTTCACCGCCTGCGCTTCGTGTAACACCGTGCTGGCAGAATAAAGTGTCAGGATGACCCCGACGCACGCGGCACCGAGACACTGGCCGAAGGTGCGCATAATGGCCAGTACGCCGGAGGCATAACCGCTGTTTTCCCGCGACGCATTGGAAAGCATTTCACGGTTGTTCGGGCTCTGGAAACAGCCGAAGCCCAGTCCGCAGATAAAGCTTCTCAGGCCGATATCCCAGACCTGGGGTTGCGCGGGGAGTTGCGCGAGTAACAGTAATCCCACCGCAAATACCGCCAGACCCACAGTAGAAATAATGGCGGCCGGATAACGGTCGGCAAGGCGTCCTGCATGCGGTGCCGCCAGAATAATCCCCAGCGGCCAGGGCGTGAAAAGTAATGCGGAAACAAAGGCGCTGTAACCGTAAACGCTCTGAAACAGGAACGGCAGCGCGACAAAGGTGATGCCCTGGCTGACGAATGAGGCCAGCGAGGTGAAGGCCGCCAGCGTGAACCGCGTGGAGGCAAACATGCCGAGCGGCAGCAGCGGTTTTGGCGCCCGACGCTGACGCCAGACAAAGGCCACGCCTGCAATTATCGCCGTCAGGCCATAGGTTATGGCGGTGGCAAGTTTGTCATTTCCCGGATGCGCAAAGGATTCTGCCGCCATAATCAGCGCGCCCAGTGCGACTGCCGATAAAATCGCCCCGGCAGTATCAAACGGCTGGCGCGTACTGGCGGGGTTTGATGGCACCACGCGCAGCGTAAGAATGACCGCAATAATGCCGAGCGGAATATTGATCGCGAACAGCCACTGCCAGCTCATCGCCGATAATATTGTCCCGCCCAGCACCGGCGCGACAGCGGTGCTGGTGGCGATCATCAGAGCATTCAGCCCCAGTATTCGTCCGAGAAGGCGGTTGGGGAAAACGGAGCGCAATATCGCCGGGCCAATACTCAGCGTGGCTGCTGCGCCAATTCCCTGAAGCACCCGCATGATAATCAACATGTCGAGCGATGATGACAGCGCACAACCCAAAGAGGCAAGGGTGAACACCGTCAGTCCGGCGGCAAACAGCGGACGGAAACCGATGCGGCTGGCCAGCGCGGCGAAGATTGCCAGTGTCATGGACGCCGACAGCAGATAACCGTTCGACACCCAGACCGCTGCACCTGCCGAGATATCCAGTGCATGTGCAATCTGTGGCAGTGCGATGTTGACCATCGAACCGTCGAATACCGCCATCGTTGCCATGATCATCACGGCGGCCATGGCAAATCCCCGTTCACGGCCGGGTAATCCTTCATCGCCTGGTTTGTCGGAAAATAATTCCATAACGCATTCGCCTTATTGATATTGAGTCAGGTAACTATACCGGCAGGTAATATAGTGCGGAAGACGCAGCATCTGCACTTAATACCTGCACCAAACGCCTTCTCTCATTATTGCCGTTGCGTTACTCTGTTCAGATGACTGAACCCGATCTGAACTTACTTATTGCACTTGATGTGCTGCTGGCTGAAGCAAGTGTAGCCGCTGCTGCCCGACGTCTGGGATTAAGCGCCTCTGCCATGAGCCGTACACTGGGTCGCCTGCGCGAAACCACCGGCGATCCGCTGCTGGTGCGCGCCGGACGAAATATGGTGCTGACGCCTTATGCCGAAGAAATCCGCCAGCGCACCCGGAATGTGGCGTTTGAGGCGCGCGCCCTGTTGCGGCCTTCATCAGCAGATTTCAATTTAGCCAGACTTGAGCGTACTTTCCTGATCCGTTCCAACGATGGTTTTGTGGTGGCATTTGGCGCGGCGATGATTGCCGCCGCTGCGCAGGTGGCCCCTTCTGTATGTTTGCGATTTATGCCAAAACCGGAAAAAACCTCCAATGCGTTGCGGGAAGGGCGGGTGGATCTTGAGATTGGTGTTTTAGGCGAAATGGGACCGGAAATTCGTTTGCAAACTTTGTTCCGCGACAGGTTTATGGGCGTGGTGAGAAAAGGTCATCCGCTGGCGCTTAAGAAAACGATTACCGCGCACGAATACGTGTCGTTCGGGCATGTTGTCGTTTCACGTCGCAACAACACTTACGGACCTGTGGATGACGCGCTGGCCGAAGTCGGGCTGAAAAGGAAAATTGCCGCCGTCGTGCCGGGTTTTTCCGCCGCCCTGGCGATTGCGCAAAACTCCGATCTGGTGGCGCTGATCCCCGCGTCATTCCTGATTGCTGAGCCAGACCGGTTATATGCTTTCGAACTGCCGCTGGAAACCCGTGAAATCACGATTTCCCAGATGTGGCATCCGCGTTCAGAAGTTGACCCGGCGCACCGCTGGCTGCGGCAACTGGTATTGGGTGTGTGTCGTGATAAGGTGACGCTGTAACGGTTTACTCTACCTCCAGATAATGCCTGAGCGTCATCCGCAGGTCAGGCGTTAATTCTTTGATGTTATTCAGCATCCAGCGCAGATACATCGGGTCGTCTTCGGCGATTTCAGCAATTTTTCTGCCGCGATATTTCCCAAACATCATGGTGCTCACCAGCGCAGGGCGGCCGGTAATGGTCACCATTTCTTCCGGTGTCCAGCCGGATTCATCCATGATGCGGATAAGTAACGCGGCGGTGATGTAGCAATCAAACAACGCGCGGTGATGATGCAGATCCGCAGGCGTTGCCACGTCCAGCTTGAGGGATTTGTACAGCGCCATGTTGCTGTATTTGATCCCCGGCCATAAACGGCGGGAAAGTTTCACGGTGCAAATCCAGTCACCCGGCATATCGGGTAGCATGCGCTGGTCAAAGCTGGCGTTATGGGCCACATAATATTGGCTGCCGTGATAACGCGGAATGATCTCTTCAATCCACGGTTTGTCGGCCACCATGGCCTCGGTAATTTTGTGGATGGCCATTGCCTGATGGCTTATCGGCCGGTCGGGGCGCACCAGATCACTCATCGGGTTGACGATTTTCCCGTCTTCAATGTCGACCGAAGCCACTTCAACCACGCCGCCTTGTAATCCACAAGTTTCCGTATCAATAACGCGCAACATATTCCACTCCGACTGGTCAGCAAACACCTTCTAAAAACGTTAGCCTAACGGATTGACTTCCTCGTGCCCACTTTTCTCATCACAAAGTAAAGGCCGCAATATCCCCCTACATCCCATCCGTCTATTTCCTGTACAGATCACACTTCCCCTCACTTTCGTGAAAATGCTCACATTCCGTCGTGCAGATGCCCAAATCTACCGGCAAATTTTCGGCTTTTAGCCGTGGAAATGCGTCACCAAACTGGCTAAGTTCAATAATGAAACGCTATTTTATTATTGTTGGATTGCGGTTTTAAAGAAGTGTGAGTGTGCTCACACTGCTGAATGGACGCGCAATGATAAAGCGCTCTGAAGGGCGTTAACTCTCTCAGTAATGGCAGGTATCGCTGTGAAAATAAGTTCTGTTGAAGTCTCTGTTTTTACTTATCCGACCCGTCGCGTTTCTGACAGCGCGGGTCATTCTCATCCGGGTGAAGAAAGTCAGGCGAAAATGGCCATGTTAACGATCACCACTGACGAAGGTGATTGCGGGTATTCGTTCGCACCGCCGGAAGTGGTGCGTCCGCATGTGGTGAACGCATTTTTCAGGAAAGTGCTGATAGGCCAGAACCCGTTCGACCGCGAACGCCTCTGGCAGGATTTGGTTCACTGGCAACGTGGCAGTGCGCATCAGCTGACCGAGCGGGCACTGTCGTTTGTCGAGCAGGCATTGTGGGATCTTATTGGCCGCAAACTGAATATGCCGGTGCACAAACTGCTGGGCGGTTTTCGCGAAAAAGTCCCGGCTTACGGCAGCACCATGTGTGGCGACGAACTGAAGGGCGGGCTGTCGACGCCGGACGAATTCGGGCAGTTTGCCGAAAAACTGGTGGCCCGCGGTTATCAGGCTATCAAGCTGCACACCTGGATGCCGCCGGTGGCATTTGCGCCGGATCCGAAAATGGACATCAAAGCCTGTGCCGCCGTGCGTGAAGCGGTCGGGCCGGATATCGAACTGATGCTCGACGGCTATCACTGGTACAGCCGCAGTCAGGCGCTGACCATCGGTAAGGCGCTGGAAAAACTCAACTTCGCCTGGTTCGAGGAACCGATGGAAGAAGAGAGCATGGCTTCTTATGCCTGGCTGGCGGAAAACCTGTCTATCGACGTGATCGGGCCGGAAAGTCTGGGTGGCAAGCACCACAGCCGTGCGGACTGGGTGAAGGCCGGTGCCTGCGACATTTTACGCGCCGGTGCCAACGGCGTCGGCGGCATCTCGCCGTGCATGAAAGTCGCCAGTCTGGCGGAAGCTTTTGGGATGGACTGCGAAGTGCACGGCAACGGCGCGGCGAGTCTGGCGGTGGTCGGCGCAATCCGCAACTGTCGCTGGTACGAACGCGGTCTGCTGCATCCGTTCCTGGAATACGACGAACCTGCTGCATACCTGAACAGCATTGTTGACCCGATGGATGAACACGGCTTTGTTCATCTTTCTGACCGCCCCGGCCTCGGAGAGGACATTAATTTTGATTACATAGAAACCCATACCGTCAGCCGCGACTGACCTGCGGGCAGAAAAAATAATAAACCTCTGACTCTACCCGGAAGGTACATCATGAACTCTGGCAAACCGTGGGGCGCATGGCTTTTCGCGCTCCTGCTGATGACGGCTGGCTGGACGGCGCAGGCAAAAACGCCGCCCGACCAGCTGATCATCGGCATGAACATGAATAACCTGTTAACACTCGATCCGGCAGCGATGACCGGCAATGATATTGTCGGCATCGTGGTCAATCTCTATGACCCGCTGATTGAGCTTGATCCGCAACAACTCACCAACGTGCGCCCCGCACTGGCGACCTCGTGGGAGGTCAACGACGCCCGCAACCTCATCACGTTTCATCTGCGCGAAGGCGTGAAATTCCACTCCGGCAATCCGGTGACTGCTGACGATGTGGTGTGGTCGATGCGCCGCATTCTGCATCTCAATCTGGCACAGGCCTCGGTGTGGAAATCCTACGGATTCAGCAAAAAGAATGTCGATGAGATGGTGCGTTCGCCGTCTCCCGGTATCGTCGAAATTCAGTTACCCAAACCCAATGACCCGAAACTGGTGATCTACTCGCTGGCGGCGCTCGGCAGCGTGGTGGCGCTGGACAGCAAAACCGTGCAGGCCCATGAAGTGAATGGCGACTGGGGTAACCGCTGGCTGACCACCAACGAAGCCGGTTCCGGGCCATTTCGTCTCGACAGCTGGCAAGCGAAAGATGTGCTGAACATGAGTCGCAATCCGCAGTACTGGCGCGGTGAACCGAAAATGTCGCGCGTGGTATTCCGTCATTTTCAGGAATCCCAGACGCTGCGCCTGATGATTGAAAAAGGCGATCTGGATATTGCCAATAACATGGCGGTGTCTGATGTGAAAGCGCTGAGCCACGACCCGGCCATGCAGGTCGATCAGGTGAAAAAAGGCACCATTTATTACGTGGCGATGAGCATGAAAGAGCCACATTTCGCTAACCCGAAAGTACGCGAAGCGGTGCGCTATCTGATTGATTACCAGGGTATCGGCAAGGCGCTGATGGACGGTTATGGCATCGTGCATCAGCGTCCTATCCAGGTCGGTATGCCTGCCACGTTGCCGGATCCGGGTTATAAGCTGGATATCCCGCGTGCCAGAACTTTGCTGGCGGAAGCCGGTTATCCCGACGGTTTTGATACTACGCTGCGGGTACTGGCCGATCAGCCTTTCCTCAATATCGCGATTGCGGTGCAGTCCACGCTGATGCAGGCGGGGATCCGCGCCAAAATCGTTACCGGTACCGGCAACCAGATTTACGGCGCGATGCGTGAACGCAAGTTCGACATGCTGGTCGGGCGCGGCGGCAGCGGCGTGGAACCGCATCCGCATTCCAGCCTGCGTGCGCTGGTTTACAACCCGGATAACAATGACGCGGCACGGCTGACCAATTTTCAGGGCTGGCGCACCGGTTTCTATGACAAACAGCTGAATGCGGATATCGATCAGGCGCTGCTTGAGCGTGACCCCGAGAAACAGAAACAGGAGTATTTCGCCATTCAGCAACGCTACGACGCGCTGATCCCGGCGCTGGTGCCGCTCTCGCAAATGGTTGATTCCATTGTGGTGCGCAGGGACGTCAAAAACTACCTGCCGCATCCTTCTGCCACCATGTTCCTGCGTGACGTCTGGAAAGATGAACCTGCTGACGTGCAGCCAACCGGAGGTAAAGGGTTATGACCATGCAAATTCCGGCTCCTGCTTCAAAGCAAACGGCGCGGATGTCATTCCCTGCCGGGCGCATTGGCAAACGTCTGGTGCAGGTAGCGGTCACGCTGTTCGGACTGCTGCTGCTGACGTTTTTTATCGGCCGCGTGATGCCGGTGGATCCGGTGCTGGCGATTGTCGGACCGGACGCCGACCACAGCACCTATGAGCAGGTTTACCATCAGCTCGGCTTTGATAAACCGCTGTGGACGCAGTTCGGTATTTACCTTTCCGGGCTGGCGCATGGCGATTTGGGCAATGCGCTGCTGACCGGTAAACCGGTGACGCAGGACATTCTGCGCGTGTTCCCGGCCACCATGGAACTGGCGACGCTGGCGATCATTCTCGGTGCGGGCGTCGGTATTCCGCTCGGTGTGCTGGCGGCGGCAAAACGCAACAGCATCGCGGATTATGTGGTGCGCATCATCAGCCTGGCGGGCTATTCCACCCCGATATTCTGGGTCGGCATGATGGGCTTACTGGTGTTTTACGCCTGGCTGGGCTGGGTCGGCGGTGCCGGACGGCTGGATTTCAGCCTCGACGGACAGGTTACCCGCCACAGCGGTTTTATGCTGATCGACGCACTGATCGCAGGCAACTGGGAAGTGTTTCGCAACGCGCTTAATCATCTGATTTTACCCGCGTCACTGCTCGGTTTTCACTCGCTGGCCTACATCAGCCGCATGACCCGCAGTTTTATGCTGGCGCAGCTTTCGCAGGAATTTATCATCACCGCCCGCGTGAAAGGGCTGAGCGAATGGCATGTGCTGTGGAATCACGCGTTCCGCAACATTCTGGTTCAGTTGCTGACTGTAGTGGCGCTGGCATACGGCTCGCTGCTGGAAGGCGCGGTGCTGATCGAAACCGTGTTTTCCTGGCCGGGCTTCGGTTCGTATCTCACCAGCAGCCTGATGCTGGGCGATATGAATGCGGTGATGGGCTGTGTGCTGGTGGTGGGTATGATTTTCGTGGTGCTGAATTTGCTCTCTGACCTGCTGTATCAGGTCTTTGATCCGAGGACAAAAGTATGACGATTTCCCTTGATTCCGTCACGCTCAGCGCGGGCGACGAAAAACGTCAGCGTGTGAAAAGGGCGTTTGGCCGGGCGGGCCATTTTCTGTGGCAGATGGCGTGTAATCCGCTGACCGCCATCGGTGGCGCGATTGTTCTGGTGCTGATGATTGTGGCGGTTTTTGCGCCGTGGATCGCACCGTTTCACCCGCTGGTGCAGGATTTAAACAATGCGCTCAGCCCGCCGTCGGCGGCGCACTGGTTCGGCACTGACGAGTTTGGCCGCGATATCTTCAGCCGCCTGGTGTATGGCTCGCGTATCACGCTGTACATCGTGTTGCTGGTGTCGGTCACCGTCGGGCCGCTTGGCCTGTTGCTGGGCGTTACCGCCGGTTATTTCGGCGGGAAAACCGACATGGTGCTGATGCGCGTCACTGACATCTTCATCTCTTTTCCGAGTCTGGTGCTGGCGCTGGCATTTGTCGCGGCACTCGGGCCGGGGCTGGAACATGTGGTGATCGCCATTACGCTCACCGCCTGGCCGCCGATTGCGCGTCTGGCGCGGGCCGAAACGCTCTCGCTGCGACAGGCTGACTTTATCTCAGCGGTGCGTTTGCAGGGCGCGAGTCCGCTGCGGGTGTTGTGGCGTCACATTGTGCCGCTGTGCCTGCCGTCGGTGATCATCCGCATCACCATGAATATGGCGGGGATTATCCTGACCGCAGCCGGTCTGGGCTTCCTCGGGCTTGGCGCCCAGCCGCCGGATCCGGAATGGGGCGCAATGATATCAAGCGGCCGTACGTACATGATGGAGTGCTGGTGGGTGGCAACAATCCCCGGTCTGGCGATCCTGATTAACAGCCTGGCGTTCAACTTCTTAGGAGATGGCCTTCGTGACATTCTCGATCCCCGAAATAACTGACGCTCCGGCGTTACTCGATGTGCAGGATTTGCACGTCAGCTTTGTGAATGGCCGTCAGGTCACGCAGGCAGTACGCGGCGTGTCTTTCCAGCTCGGGCGCGAAAAACTGGCGATAGTCGGTGAATCCGGATCGGGTAAATCCACCGTGGGGCGTGCGCTGCTGCATCTGCATCCGTCGAAAGCGCGTATCACCGCCAGCAAAATGCAGTTCGCCGATGTGGATTTGCTGCACGCCAGCCCGGCGCAGATGCGACAAGTGCGCGGTAAGCGGATTTCGATGATTATGCAGGACCCGAAATACTCACTGAATCCGGTGCTGTGCGTCGGCGATCAGATTGCCGAAGCGTGGCGTTCGCACCACAAATGTTCCTATAACGATGCCAAAAGCAAAGTGCTGAACATGCTCGACGTGGTGCGTATCCGCGAACCTGAACGTGTATACGGCCTGTATCCGCACGAGATTTCCGGCGGACAGGGGCAGCGCATCATGATCGCGATGATGTTGATCACTGACCCGGAAATGGTGATTGCCGATGAGCCGACATCGGCGCTTGATGTGTCCGTGCGTTTGCAGGTGCTGGCGCTGCTTGATGACCTGGTGAAAACCCGCGGTCTGGGGCTGATATTTATCAGTCACGACATCAATCTGGTGCGCAGTTTCTGCGACCGCGTGCTGGTGATGTACGCCGGGCGCATTGTCGAATCCATTGCCGCAACCGATCTGGATAACGCGCAGCATCCGTACACCCGTGGTCTGCTGAACGCGTTGCCGGACATGGATAACCGCCGTTATCCGCTGCCGGTGATGCAACGTCAGGCCAGCTGGCTGACCGATTAAGGAGCACGTATGCCACAGAAAACGATGATAGACGTGCGCAACCTGAACCTGAGTTTCGGTGAGGGCGCGAAGACCACGCAGGTGCTGACCGAGGTCAATATCGCCGTGCGTGAAGGCGAGATTTTCGGGCTGGTGGGCGAATCCGGGTCCGGTAAAACCACGGTGCTGAAATGTCTGGCGGGATTGTTTACTCACTGGCAGGGCGAGCTGGAAATCGATGGTCAGCAGCTCGAGCACCGCATTGGCCGCGAGCGTTGCAGACTGGTACAGATGGTGTTTCAGGATCCGTATGGTTCACTTCATCCGCGCCACACCATTGGCGATATTCTGGAAGAACCGTTGCAAATCCACCGTATCGACCAGCGGGAGCAGCGGATTAACACCATTCTGGAAAAAGTCGGTCTGAACCGCGCATTCCGCAGCCGCTATCCGCATCAGCTTTCCGGCGGTCAGCGCCAGCGCGTGGCGATTGCGCGGGCGCTGATCCTTAAACCGCGTGTTCTGCTGCTCGATGAACCCACGTCTGCGCTGGATGTTTCCGTGCAGGCGGAAATCCTCAATTTGCTGTTCGATCTTCAAAAAGAGGAAGGGTTGACGTATCTGATGGTGACACACGATCTGGGGGTTATCGCCCATCTTTGCCAGCGTGTTGCAGTAATGAAATACGGCAAAATCCTCGAAACGCTGGACACTGATGCCTTGCTGCGCGGCGATATCCGGGATGACTACACCCGTGTGCTGGTCGATGCCAGCCGTGACTACAGCCGGGAAATGGCGGCAAAAGTGATGCTATAGGAAGGATAAAAGGCCACTGTAGCGGCAGTGATGCAGCGGCCTTTTACCTCTTATCCCTGATCCTGCCCAGTTTCATCGTCACCTGCTCCGGCATTTTATCCAGATTATCTTCCCGCAGTCCCAGCACCACGTTGTAACCCGCGAACAGAGTGCGATCGCCCAGACGCGGCAGCGGTGCGCATCTTTCCCCGTGCGGGTAAACGCTATCTCATAGCGCAGAATATCGCTGATAGCCTCGCTGCCGCTGAACCTGAGCACTGAAATATCGACGCCGGGCTGCTGAGATTCAAGTCTTTTAAGACGTAGCTGATAATGGTTGTGGACCGGTAATTTACTGCCTGCAAGAATATATTCCTGAATGCTCATTTTTTAATTCCCTTTGACACAACGCAGCATGTGGCTGGTTAATCGACACCCTGTTTACTGGTTATGAAATGAATCCATTGTGTTTCGTTAACATAATGCCAGATAAGTGCCGGCGCAGCGGCTCAGAATTGAACGGTAGTGTATGAGTGGATTGAGGGATGTAGTTCAGGGTTGACAGAATGGCGGAAGCTGTTTAATTTCGTTGATACTATCAACTAACAGAGTTAAAAATGACGGCCATTCATTCGATTCGCACCGAGCTGCGTTACCTTGTCAGGGAGCTCGGGTTGCTGGATAAAAACTGTTTTCGCTCGGGTTTATCTCTTACGCAGGCGCATCTGCTGACCTATCTTTCAAAGAACGGCGTGACGTCTTTTGCTGAGTTATGCCTGCAACTGAGCATGGATAAGGCCTCGCTAAGCCGCACGCTGAACGTGCTGGCCGGAAAAAATTATGTTGAACCGGTCACCGGAGTGAAAGACAAGCGGCATAAAAGTTTTCAGCTGACGACGGCAGGTGCGCAGTGTTTAGCCGCGGCTGATGCTTCGGCGGATAATGAATTTTCATTTGTTCAAAATGCAATGGAATTACAGCAAGCGCAGGAAATAATTAATGGGTTACGTGCGTTGAGAATAAATACTTTCCGGCGGAATGCCGCACGTCATCCGCAAAGAATACAAATTGAAATTATGCGCAGTAATTACCTTCCCGAAGTGAAAAAACTCTTAATGGAGACTTTTTCGCAGGAACAGAATATTCCGCAGGCGCTTATTCTGTTACCCGCAGAGCTTAAAACTAAATGCTGGATAGTTCGCTCGGGAGAATATGTTCTGGGCACTGTCGCCTGCTGGCAGGAAAATAACGAATGGCACTGGGGAAGGTTTGCCGTTAATCCTTGTTATCGCGGGATGGGCATCGGCAGGCAACTGGCGCGGGTTTCCCTGACGGAGATGCTTGAAGAAACAGATAACGTGATAATGGAGGCGCGGGATTCCACGGTCAGGATCATCAGCGAGCTGGGTGGAAAAATCACCGGGCCCACCCGTGATTTCTACGGCATGCCCATCACCCCGATGCATCTGAAAAAAGAAGATTTTGAGCACGTAACAGAACAGCGAAAAAATACACGCCTGACCGGAGATTGTCATGAGGCGAAATTGAGTCCGGCCGGTCATCAGGGCGGCAGTACCGTCAGATTGGCGCGAAAATAATGATTCAGGTAACAGTTCAGCCAGCCCTGACGGTTTTTTTCCAGCGCAAACTGCTCATCGTCACCGCCATCACGGACAGCAGCGCCAGCGCACCGGCAGGCGCGAGCACACTCCACGGGGCGCGTTCAATATACGGCATCCCTTCCGCCAGCACGCGTCCCCATTCCGGGGCGGGCGGGGATGCGCCAAGCCCGAGAAAACCTAATGATGCCAGCGCCAGCGCGATGCCCGGTAAACGCAGCAGGGCGTGGCGCAACAGCGGACCTGCCAGCGCAGGAAACACATAAAATACATTACGGCGCAATGCACCCACGCCAATGACCGCAAGCATCTGCATGTATGGCCTTGCGCGGATTTCGGCCACCAGCGCGGCGGTATGTGCTGCCAGCGGCGCCCAGCTTACGGCGGTGACGGCAATCGCCGCGCCGGTGGCTGTTGGGCCATTGATGGCAGCGATCACCAGCCCGGCAATGACCGGCGGCAGTGCGTTAGTGACTTCAATCGGGCCGGTCATAGCACGGGGAAAAGCACCGGTAATCACGCCTGCGAGCAGGCAAATCAGTGAAACACTCAGTGCCTGCAAACAGGTGCTGAATGTGCCACGCGCCACGCGGGCGAGAAGGTCACGACCCATCGCGTCAGCGCCAAACGGCAAAGCGAAAGAGGGGGATTGCAGGCGCAAATACTCTGATGTCAGCGGGTCGCGCGGCAAACCGGCGAGAACCATAACGACCAGAACGCTCAGACAAAGCCACGGCAGCCATGCCCGCTGTTTCTCGGGCGTGGCATCGGGTTGCGGAACCGGCACCGCACCCAATGACAACGCACGGCCCAGTAATATCCGCCGCATGCCGCCCGTCAGCATGCCGATGGCGGAGGCCAGCAGCAGCAGGATCAGCACGCCGGTTTGTAACGCCGGTAAATCTCCCGCTGCCGCCGCGCCCAGCGTAGCGCGCCCCAGGCCGGGGATGGCGAAGACTTTTTCCACCGCGATTGCACCGCCGGTCAGCGACACCAGCACCAGTCCGGTTAACGGCATTACCCCGGGCAATGCGCGCCGGATGATGGCCAGTGCGGTATGGCGGCGCGAAATGCCCAGCACGCTCCAGGTGGTCAGCCAGCTTTCATTAAAGACACCGCTGAGGGCATCGGAATACAGCCGCCCGAGATATCCGCCTGCCGGAATGCCCAGCGCCAGCGCAGGCAGCACAGCGTAATACCAGCCGGACCAGCCATAAGGCGGGAAAAAGTTCAGCCAGACAGCGCCGGTAATCAGCAGCACCGACGCCAGTAAAAACTCGGGCAGCGCCGTCAGCAGTGCGGCCAGAAAACCGGCCGGGCGTGCCGTGCCGCCCTGCAAGCCACGAATCATCGTGCCCGCGCATAACAGCAGTGCAATCAGAAACGCCACGCCAGCGGAAGCCGCCATCAGCGTCAGTGAAACGCCGGTGGCCCGCAACATGCCGGGTAAAACCGGCATGCCGGATACCCAGGAAATTCCCGCGTCACCCCGCAACAAACCGGCCAGCCCAGTGCGTCAGTGCATGCCATGCCCCCTGATCTAACCCCCAGTGTCAGGCGGATCGCATTGAGCGTTTCTGCCGTGGCTTCCTGCTCACCGGATTTTGCGCGCAGCAAGGTCAGTGGCCGGATCACTCGCCCGACAGCCACGGCAACAGGCCGATCAATACCACGATGGCGGCCAGCGTCAGCAGGCGCGAAATCAGCGGTATCCACGCGCCGCCGGTCTGGCTCATGCGAACACGGCTGACGGCCATGCAGGTGCGGCAATACAGAGATTCACTCATCAGTCGGCCTGACCCGCACGTTGTGTCGCGGCATTGATTAATG